>CAZKMG010000010.1:0-25678 GCA_964553465.1 uncultured Bacteroidaceae bacterium | reverse complement strand
CAATGGAAAAGATGTATATCAGTGAACCTTCTCTGGAAAGTAATCCGGGGACCCTTTATTATGAGGAGTTAATAAACCTTTCTGAAGCAATTGTCAGAAATGAAAAAAGTAAATTGCTGCCAGATATTTCACTGGAATATTTCCAGGGAACAAATACCGGTGAAAATTCCAAATGGTACCCTGGCTATCAGGTTGGACTTGGAGTCCCTCTTTTTTACAGACAACAGAATTTAAAGATCCAGGCTTCAAAAATAGGAAGAGAAATTGCATTAAGCGAACAGGATAACTATCGGCACCTGTTGCTTTCACAATATAAACGATTAAGGGCTGAAATAGATCAGTTTAATCAGTCAATCGTATATTATGAAAATACCGGGAAGAAACTTGCAGAAGAAATTATTCATGCTGCTGAAAAAAGTATTAATAATGGTGAAATTGACTTTTTTATATTCATTCAAAGTTTGGAAAATGCTACAGGAATTGAAATTAAACACCTTGAAGATCTGAATCATTTTAATCAATTAGTTTTAGAATATAATTATTTAATTCTTTGATAAAACACTGTCAATGAAAAACATAATATTAATAATGAGTGCTGTTTTATTGATTTTTCTTGCTCTGTCATGTGGAAAGAATAAAAATTCCTCGGAGGATCCTGAATCTTCAATTGATAATAAATCTGGTGAAGAAGGAATACTAATCACGAAGTCTCAATTTGAATCTTCAGGAATGCTTATAGGTAAATTGAACGAGTATGAATTTACAGAGCTTATTCATACTAATGGATATATTGATGTCCCACCTCAAAATAAAGCAAGTATCAGTACGTTATTTCCAGGTTATGTAAAAAGCAGCCCTTTTATTGAAGGAGATAAAATTAAGAAAGGCCAATTAATTTTCACGCTTGTGAATTCTGATTATTTGCAAATACAGCAGGAATATATAGAAAGCTGTCAACAAATAAAGTATCTGGAAGCAGAATATCAAAGGCAAAAAGTTCTTTCAAAAGATAATATTGCTTCACAAAAAATTTTCATGAAAGCAGAAGGCGATTTTGAGATTATTAAAGCGAAACATGAAGTATTGAAACAAAAATTACTGTTACTTAATATTAATCCTTCCAGGGTGGAAGCAGGTGATATGGTCTCTGAAATTAATATTTATTCACCTATTGATGGTTATGTTACTGCTCAAAATATTATACCTGGGATGTTTGTTTCACCTTCGGATGTTATCATGGAAATTATCAATCCTGAGCATTTTCATCTTGAACTTTCAGTTTTTGAAAAGGATGTTATTAAAATTAAAGTAGGACAGGAAATTTTATTCTGGATTCAGGAAGGCAGCAAGGAACCCTTCCGGGGAGAAGTAATACTTATTGGTAAATTAATTGAAGGAGATGAAAGGACTGTTAAAATTCACGGGCACATTATTGATGATGAAAAAGCCCCTTTTATTGTAGGAATGTATGTTGAAGCAGATATTGTTGTGAATAAGCGCAAATCTCATGGTTTACCTTCTGAGGCTGTCATTAATTATGGAGATCGCCATTTTATATTTGTGAAAAGTACTGAGAAGGACGACAAGATTTTTTTTGTAAAGAAGGCGGTGGTTGTTGGGCAAATCAGCGAAGATCTCACTGAAATTCTTGGGGAACATGATACAAGTAATATTCTCATCAAAGGAGCTTTTAACATGGCTGGAAATTCCCAATAGGAGCTTGATCTGACAAATGAATTTGGGTTATTGCTTTAGATAAGTCATAAAATTAGAAATATTTAACCGCAAAGGATTAATTTGTCAATTAATTCAACTTTGCGGTTAGAAATTTGTATGATGGACAGAAAGTAAATAATGCAGGTCCCAAATGTTATGAAATACTGATCTGTTTTGGTCCTTTCTCCACTGACTCAGGTTTTTTTGGAATATGTACATGTAAAATTCCATTTGAGTGATCAGCCGAGATTTTATCAGACTCAACAGACTCAGGGAGTGTGAAGGATCTTTTGAATGAGTTGTAGCTAAATTCCATCCGCATATAATTATCTTTCTTTTCCTCATTTACTTCTTCCTTTTCTGAAGAAATTGTCAAAATGTTCTTATGAAGATCGATTTTAATGTCTTTCTTTGATAATCCAGGGGCAGCAAGTTCAATATGATATTCTTTATCTGCCTCAATAACATTTACAGCTGGTTTTGTGGAGGTTGCACCGTAGCTAAACCTCTCATTCCACCAGTCACTGCCGAGAAAGTCATCAAAAATAGTCGGCATCCAGTTTGATTGCACAATTGATGGTAACATAGTTTTGTCCTCCATATTTTTAGTTTAACTTATTTTAATATTCAAATAAAAAAGATCAAACAATGTACCATAGGATATTATATCAAAAAATACAGGCAAAATGACATGTTTATTATTCGTTAACATGACATATCGGCAGTAATGTTAAGAAAGAAGAATTTTCTATTAAGCCATAATATATTCAAGATAAGATACATTGGTTGACGATACTCATTAAAATTCTCAATTCTGAAGAATATGTTTAGGCCTTTTATTTGATCTGTTAAAATGAAATGAATGGGATGTGAACAAAAACCTTTGCACAGTATATTTAGAATTATGATCAATTATTTATTATTCAAGTGTTGGCGGAGATTCCTATTTCTTTCTTTATTTTCTCTTGCCTTCTGAGATACAAGTTCAACAAAAAAGAAGCTATTATCAAAATAAGTATGATAGCAATAGTAAAGCCAACCAAAGTGTGTTTGATTCCTGTTTTACTCTCTTCAATCTTAAGAAAAGCAGCATTCATTTCAAGTTGACGTTTATCCAGAAGGTAATTAAGGTTCTGGTCAGTTCCACTCATAAGGAAGATTACATTATCCTGTTCAAGGTTAGGATCAATATCAAAGTGCTCTGTGAAAGTAATTTTTTCTGCATGAATCTGAGTTATCAGATTAAGGTACAAATGGAAAAGGGAAACTTTGATTAGCCGAGGTCTTGAGTTAAATGTTTCGCGATCATCCAAGTCCAATTTAAGAGATTAACCTGTCAGTTTTAGCAGCATATCAGATATCTTTGATTGAAAAAGTTCCTTATTCTTATTTCTGAATAGTGATTCATTTATAATATCAGAAGCGCCCCAATATTTATAGGATTTTTCGATTCGTTTTAGAGACTGAAAAAATCTGAAAGATATGAGATAGAAGGCTGATAATTTGAAGAGATTTCTTTCAATCAGCTGTCTTTTTCATCAATCTGTCTTAACAAGATGATTGAAAAGCATATGAAAAAAATGCCAACGGGATTATTCCCACAATTATCCTGAAACGAAAGCTAAGCTTAATGTTAATTATTATTATCACTAAGTTAATTTAAATAAAGTTAATAATGGATGTTAATTATTAAGGGCTTTTTCAAGTTGCTCCAGTGCTTTAAGTAGTATTGCCCGTGGTAATGCAAAATTCAATCTCTGAAATCCATTTCCACCCGGACCGAAGGTAGATCCTTCATTAAGCCCAAGCATGGCTTTTTGTACAAGTAAATCAGAAAGCTGTTTCTTTGTAAGTCCTAATTCCCTAAAATCAAGCCATATCATATATGTTGCTTCAGGTACATGAAATTTTATCATTGGAAGTCTAGTCCTGAAGAAATTCTGTATAAGGTCGAGGTTACCACCCAGATAATTCAATAATTGTTCTAACCACTCCTCTCCTTTCTCATAAGCAGCTTCTGATGCGATCAAACCGAAAAGATTTCCCATTCCTATATGAACTTGATCAATTACTTTATCCATAAGTTTTTTTAAATTAGGCTCAGGAATTATTAATGCTGAACAGGCAAGACCGGCGAGATTAAAGGTTTTACTGGATGAAATACATGTAATACTGATTTTCTCAGCACTTTTCGAAAGGGTGGCTAAGGGTATATGTTTTTTCCCATGAAGCATTAAGTCAGAATGTATCTCATCTGAGAGGATGATGATATTATTTTTATTACAAATGTGAATCAACTTTTCAAGAATATCTGGTTCCCATTCTCTACCTGCAGGATTATGTGGATGACATAATAGCATTAATTTAGTTGTACTGTCAATTTTTTTTCCCAGGTCAATTAAATTCATTTCATACTTGCCATTTTTTTCCTCAAGCTGGTTATAAATAATTCGTCGGTTGTTATTTTTTATGGCAGAATAAAATGGAAAATATACAGGTGGTTGAACTATTATTTTTTCGCCAGGTTTAGTAAAAGCCATTACAGCTAAATTTAATGCTGGAACAATTCCCGGTGTGAACGAGATCCATTCTCTTTTAATATTCCAGGAATGTCTACGGAAGAACCATTTTATAATACTATTATAAAACTCTTTCTGTATAAAAGTATATCCGAATATCGGGTGATCTATTCTTTTTCTGAGTGCCTGCCTGACAAATTCTGGACTGGCAAAATCCATATCAGCCACCCATAATGGGATCACATCTTCCCTGCCAAAAATTTTCTTTCGTAGGTCATATTTAACGGAACTGGTATTTTCACGAAGAATTATTTCATCGAAATTATATTTCATATTCATTATTTTTCATAAAATGCATCCTTACCCGGGAACATAATTCCTGCATCAGATCTACCTGAGCTCAATACAAAACAATCAACTACTCCTTCTGTGCAAAGTAATCTGTCAGAATTAAACAATTCAACCTGAACTCTGGCCATACGATTATTCTCTTCTAATATTTTTGCTCTGAGCCTTATTGCCCCTCCTTTGATACTAACTGGTTTACGGTATTTAATTTCAAGCCTGGATGTTACACCTCCTTTACCTGCTTTGACAAAAACAGTCCAGCTGGCAATCTCATCCATCAGTGTAGCCTGAATACCTCCATGAAGAATATTATGATAGCCCTGATATTGGATACCGGGCTCCCATTCACAAGTAATATACTCCTGCTCTTCTACAAAATTCATTTTAAGTCCGATAGTATTATTTGGAGAACAACCGAAGCAATTAAAGTCTTCAAATTTTGTCCACGGATTAGATAAAGTTCTCATTTATACAGGGGATTTAAATAATTCCTGGGTTAAATTTATTAATTTGCAGGCAGTTAACAAAACCATATGTAACCTTTATGTATTAGCATACGCAAGCGAGTTTATTAGCTCAGTGTAGAAAATAAGAATGGTATAATAATCAGCTAAATGGAGCTGAACATAAATATTAACAGGCTGATGTAGACATGTTAAAGTTTTGACTGCATCTGTTTCATGGTGAATACCAGGTAGTAGCCGGTTCAAGAAATCTTAGAGTTAGGATAAATGCTAAGACCAAAAAAAAGATTAGGGCAACATTTTTTAACTGACAGGAATATTGCTTCAAAGATAACCGGATTAATACAGGCTGCTGATTATACAGATCTTATCGAAGTAGGTCCGGGGAAAGGGATTCTTACCGGATTTTTGATGGAAAGAAAGGAATTGAAGATTTTTCCTGTTGAAATTGATTCTGAAGCAGTAGATTATATTTTAAACAAATGGCCTCACCTGAAAGGTATTATTAGAGAAGCAGATTTTCTGAATCTGGATCTTAAAAAGGAATACGGTGAAAAATTTGGAATTATAGGTAATTTCCCCTATAACATCAGTAGTCAGATATTTTTTAAAATACTCGGATGTAAAGACAATTGCAGGGAGCTTGTCTGCATGATTCAGAAGGAAGTTGCTGACCGTATTATTTCACCACCCGGGAACAAAAAATATGGAATTCTCTCGGTATTACTTCAGACATGGTATAAAATTGATTATCATTTTAAAGTAAATCCGGGTTCTTTCTTCCCTCCCCCGGAAGTCAATTCAGCCGTTATCAGGTTAACAAGAAATGACAGAAAAGCGCTACCGGTGGATCAGGAACTCTTTAATCATTTAGTAAAAACTACCTTCAATCAGCGCAGAAAAATGTTAAGGAATTCTATTAAAAGTATTGTTAATGCGCCGCTTCCAGATTATCCTGTTTTTCATAAAAGGCCTGAAGAACTATCTGTAAACGAGTTTATTGAACTGGCAGTATGGGTAAAGAATCAGAAAACATAAAGCCTTTCAGACTCAATTATATTAATTCTTTTTTCAATAAATAAAATTTTATATCATTATCGTTTGATATTTTACTGTCAAAATTTTGTCCCTAAGGGGCTTATGCTCACAGGAGGGCACTATTTATTCTATCCATTTTCCTGTCGCTTTGGGACAAAACATTGGAAATCCAAATGGATGAAAAAATACAGGGATTATTATGTTTTTTGACTAAAAACTTGTATTTATTGCTGTTACTGGATTCATTTTAGCGGCAGACCATGCTGGCGCCAATCCTGATATAAGTCCAATGAAACTTGAAATAAATATTCCAAGAAAAATATTACCAAGCGTAAGAGAAACATTGAAATCAGTGGTATAGTTTATGATAAGAACACCAATCCATATGATTACAAGCCCTATTAATCCACCTGATGCTCCAAGCATTACTGATTCGAACAGGAACTGGCTCAGGATAAAAAATCTTTTTGCACCAAGTGCTTTTTGAATACCAATCTGATTAGTACGCTCTTTAACTCCAACGAACATAATATTTGCAATACCAAATCCGCCAACAAGGAGAGAAAAAATACCAATGAACCATCCGGCAATATTAAGAGTTTTAAAAAATCCATCCAGCTGTTTATTTATAAGACTGGTTTGGTTTAAGGCAAAATTGTCCTCCGAACCAGGCTTAAGTCGGCGAACAGAGCGCAGCAACATACGCAGTTCATCTTTTAACTCTTCATTGCTGACATTCGATTTTGTCCTGACCCAGATTTCGGGATTCATCCTTTCTTCTCTTATATCTATTATATTTCTGATGAAGTTGACAGGGATTACTATAGATTCATCCATACTGTCACTGAACCCACTTTTACCTTCACTTGCGATAACTCCAATAACTTTTAATTTGAATCCGTTAATAATTATTGTCTTCCCAATAGGATTAATATTTGGGAATAAATTTCTGGCTACTGAATAGCCGATTACTGCCATATTACGACCACTATTTATCTCAAATACAGAAAAATACCTTCCTTGTGAAAGTTCAATCGTGCGAACCTTTTCAACATCTTTCGAAACACCAATAATTCTGGTGTTTTCCGCAGTATTATTTTCATATTTTACTTTTAGATTTGTGGATACCAGAAATGAAACATCCTGTGCACGGGTTGATCGCTTACTTATGGCTTCATATTCCTCATAGGTGGGAACAGGCCGGTTTACGTACTTCCACCATTGATAGTCGGCTCCATTCTCCTCTGTCCAGGGCCATTTTTGAATGTAAATTATGTTTGATCCTAATGAATTAAGACTTTCCCTAATGTTTATTTCTAATGAATCGACAATAGTAAAAACAGCAATAATGGAAAATATACCAATAGTTATACCCAGTAAAGATAAAAGGGTACGAAGTTTGTTAACCGTTACTGATTGAAAGGCAAAAAGCAGACTTTCAAAAATTAATTTCAGAAGAGAGACCATTATAAAATATTATTCCAAATAAATTATTTAGCAAAACATTGATAAGGATTACCTTAATTGAATTAATAGTTAAGCTACTTTTAAAGATTTAAAAGTACCCAATTTTTGAATAATAAATAAATAGACTTTTCATTACTTTTTTTATTATCTTTGCTTCTAATTTTTAAAATATTGTAAATGAGTGATTTAAAACGAATTTCTACTGCCCTGATATCTGTATATTATAAGGATAAATTAGAACTTATAGTAAATAAATTAAATCAATTAAATATTAAGATCTTTTCTACAGGTGGGACAAAACAATTCATTGAAGAGCAGGGAATTGAAGTTACTGCCGTTGAAGATCTTACCACTTATCCTTCCATCCTGGGAGGAAGGGTAAAAACCCTTCATCCTAAAATTTTTGGAGGAATTCTTGCACGTCGCAAGGAGGATAAAGATCTGAAACAACTAGATGAATATCTTATACCTCAGATCGATCTTGTTATTGTTGACCTCTATCCGTTTGAGGAAACATTAAAATCTGGAGCCTCCGATGAAGAGATCATTGAAAAGATTGATATTGGAGGTATTTCGCTTATCAGGGCTGCAGCTAAAAATTTTAATGATGTTCTGGTAATTTCCGGACGTGAACAATATGAAGGTTTGTTGGATTTGCTTACTAAAAAGGAAGGATCAAGTGAGCTTGAAGACAGGCGAAAGTATGCGGCAGAAGCATTTCAAATCTCATCACACTATGATACCTTGATCTTTTCATATTTTGATAAAGATGAATCCTCTGTACTTAAGCAAAGTATTTCTCCTTCCCGGAAACTTCGTTATGGTGAAAATCCGCATCAAAAAGGATTTTATTTCGGACATTTTGACGAGATTTTTGATCAACTTCACGGGAAAGAGATCTCATACAATAATTTACTCGATATTGATGCTGCAATTAGTTTGATTTCTGATTTTAAAGAGACTACATTTGCGATTCTAAAACATAATAATGCATGCGGACTTGCGTCCAGGTCAAGCTTGGTTGATGCGTGGAAAGCTGCTCTTGCGGCTGATCCTCTTTCAGCTTTCGGGGGTGTATTGGTGAGTAATTTGACTATTGATACTCAAACGGCCGAAGAGGTGAACAAGCTATTTTTTGAAGTGATAATTGCACCGGCATATGAAAAGGATGCCCTTGAAATAATTAAACAGAAAAAGAATCGTATTATATTGGTGCAGAAATCTTCTGATTTACAGAGCAGGTTGATCAGAACGGTTTTAAATGGTGCAGTAGTACAGGACAGGGATGCGTATACGGAGACAGAAGCAGATTTAAAAATAGTAACTGAAATTGCTCCAGGGAAAGAAGAAATTGCAGATCTATTGTTTGCAAATAAAATTGTAAAGCATTCGAAGTCTAATGCTATTGTGCTGGTAAAAAATCGTCAATTGATTGCCAGCGGTGTTGGACAGACATCAAGAGTTGATGCGTTGAAGCATGCCATTGCAAAGGCTGATAGCTTTTCATTTGACTTACATGGAGCCGTAATGGCCTCAGATGCATTTTTCCCCTTTCCTGATTCAATTGAATTAGCATGGAGAGCGGGAATTACATCTGTAATTCAACCAGGAGGATCAATTAAGGATCAGGACTCAGTCGATTTTTGTAATAAAAATAAGGTAAGTATGGTATTTACAGGGATAAGACATTTTAAACATTAGAAAGATAATTTAATATGGGATTTTTTTCTTTTCAGCAAGATCTGGCTATTGATTTGGGTACGGCCAATACTATAATTATTCATAATGATAAGGTTGTAGTCAATGAACCCTCCATTGTTGCTATAGATGTGCATTCAGGAAAGTTAATAGCAATTGGGGAGATAGCTCGTCAAATGCATGGGAAAACACATGACAACATCAAAACAATCAGGCCATTAAGGGATGGTGTTATAGCAGATTTTGATGCAGCTGAGCAGATGATTCGAGGAATGATTAAAATGATCGATACAGGGAAAAGACTTTTTACACCTTCCCTTAAAATGGTGGTTTCCATTCCAAGTGGGTGTACAGAAGTTGAGCGCCGAGCTGTTCGTGATTCATCAGAACATGCAGGTGGCAGGGATGTATACATGATATATGAACCTATGGCTGCTGCAATTGGAATAGGTATTGATGTGGAAGCACCCAAGGGAAGTATGGTCGTTGATATCGGTGGAGGTACAACTGAAATTGCAGTAATAGCTTTGGGAGGAATAGTCTGTAACCAATCACTTCGTGTTGCAGGAGATGGATTTACGGCAGATATACAGGCCTATATGCGTCACCAGCATAATATTAAAATTGGGGAAAGAACAGCGGAGGAAATAAAAATCACTGTCGGATCAGCACTCCCTGAACTCGATAATCCCCCTCCAGACTTTAATGTCAGAGGACCGAACCTTATGACAGCCATGCCTATTGAGATTCCTATTTCATACCAGGAAATAGCTCACTGTCTTGACAAATCCATATCAAAAGTAGAGACAGCTATACTTTCCGTTCTGGAACAAACTCCTCCCGAACTTTATGCGGACATTGTTCAGAGAGGTATTTATCTTGCTGGTGGTGGAGCCTTACTCAGAGGCATGGATAAGAGATTTACTGATAAAATTAATATTCCCTTTATGGTAGCTGAAGATCCTTTACAGGCTGTAGCCCGTGGAAGTGGGATCGCGCTTAAAAATGTCGATAGGTTTTCCTTCCTCATGAGGTGATTGAAACTACCACATGATTGAAACGAATAGATGAGAACCCTTTTTAGATTTATTCTAAGGAACTATTTTATTTTTCTCTTTCTTTTCCTGGAAGGAGTCTCATTCATTATTGTTTTTCAGCATAATGCTTTCCAGAAATCCTATTTCGTTGAGCATACAAGAAATATCTCATCTTTCATGTATGAAAATCTTCAGGGTTTTAGAGAATATTTCCATTTAAAGGATGAAAATAATATGCTTTCCGCTGAAAATGCAAGACTGAGGAATATACTTGAAACCCTGAAAGCAGGGGATTCTACCCTAATCCAGGTTGCAGATACTGTAAAAAGAATTAATTACCAATATATACCTGCAAGAGTAATTAATAATTCTATAAACAAGCAATATAATTATATTACCATTAATAAAGGGAAGCTCCAGGGTGTAAGCCCTGAAATGGCAGTTATTTCTGATAAAGGTGTCGTAGGAATCGTAATAGGTACATCAAATAATTTTGCTACCGTTTTACCTGTTCTCAACCGGAATTTTCGTTTAAGCGCAAAGATTAAAAGAAATAATTATTTCGGCATCCTGGAATGGGATGGGTTATCCCCTGAAACAGTCGCCCTGAAGGAAATTCCGGTGCATGTTGATATTCAGCTGGGGGATACAATTGTGACAAGCGGCTATTCAACCATTTTTCCGGAAGGAATAAAAGTAGGGACAGTTAATTCGGTTACACCAACTGATGGCAACTATCATGAGATTAGTGTTAATCTGGCAACCGATTATCTGAACCTAGTTCATGTCTACCTTATCTATTATTATTATAAAAGTGAAAGGGATTCTCTAGAGAAAGGGACGGGGCCATGATAAGAATTTTTTTCAGAAATAGTATTCGTTTTTTCATAATTATTCTTATTCAGATTCTGATTATGAATAATATACAGTTTAGTGGATATATAAATCCATTTTTTTATATACTTTTTATTTTGTTATTACCTTTTGAAACTCCAAAATGGTTGCTTCTTGTTGTAGCTTTTATCCTTGGCTTTTCGGTAGATCTTTTTACAGGAATCTCAGGCATGCATGCAGCAGCCACTGTTTTCATAGCATTTTTACGCCCATTTGTTTTAAAAAGTTTCTCTCCTCATGACGGGTATGAGAGTGGGACCTCCCCCGGGATTTATTATTACGGAATAGAATGGTTTGCTAAATATACATTTGTCCTTGTTGTTGCTCATAGTTTTTTCTTGTTTTTTATTGAAACATTTGGATTTAATAATTTCTTTCATATTATTATCAGAATAATCCTAAGTTCAATTGTAACAGGGATACTTATCATCTTAAGTCAATTTTTTATATTCAAGAAGTGATGAATCAGTATTCTGAAAGAAAATACATTCTTGGGGCATTCATGCTATTAGTTATGCTTGCATTGATTTTCAGACTTTTTTATCTGCAAGTTATAAACTCAAGCTTTAAGCTCTCAGCAGAAAATAATTCGAAACGCGAGGAGACTCAATATCCTTCACGGGGTTTAATTTTTGATCGAAATGGTGAGTTATTAGTTTCCAATCAAACAGCGTATGACATAATGATAAATCCTGTCCTGATGACGGCTTTCGACACAACTTCTTTCTGTGAGATTCTCGGGATTAACCAATCAGATGTGACGGAAGGTATAAAGAAAGCTTTTAATTATTCAAGATTTACATCTTCAATTTTTATCAAACAAATTCCTGCTGAGGTAGCCTCAGTATTCCAGGAAAAGCTTTTTAAGTTTCCCGGGTTTTTTGTACAAAGGAGAACCTTAAGAAAATATCCAAGGAATATTGCCTCACATGTACTCGGATACGTAGGGGAGGTCGATCGCGTAACGATAGACAGGAACAGTTATTATCAAATGGGGGATTATATAGGGATGGTGGGTGTTGAAAAGATGTACGAGGATATCCTTCGCGGTATAAAAGGTAAAAATAATTTTCTCGTTGATGTACATAACAAGATAAGCGGATTATATGAATCAGGAAAATATGATAAACCTGTAGTCATAGGTACGGATATCCAGCTCACCATCGATGCGGATTTACAAGCATATGGTGAAAAGCTGATGAAAACCTATGTGGGTAGTATTGTAGCAATCCAACCTTCCTCAGGTGAAATATTATGTCTTGTCAGTTCACCTTCATACCCTCCTGATCTATTGGTTGGAAGAGGACTCAGCAGAAATTTCAGCAGCTTATCAACAGATACTTTAAAGCCATTATTTAACAGGGCTCTATCTGCCTCTTATCCGCCAGGATCAACATTTAAATTAGTTAACGCACTTATAGGGTTGCAAGAGAATGTTATCACCCCTGCTTCAATGTTCGAATGTGCCATGGGATATTCCTACAGGGGTGAATTTGTCGCATGTCATAGTCACAATTCTCCTCTGGATCTACGTCATGGAATTCAAAATTCATGCAATTCCTATTTTGTCAATGTTTTCAGGAGAATTCTGGAAGATAACAAATTTGGAGGTACCCAGGAGGCATTTGATAACTGGAGAAAACATTTAGATTCTTTTGGATTTGGAAATACTTTGAATTCAGATATGGCTGAAGAAAAAAAAGGATTTTTACCTTCGGGAGAATATTTTAATAAATATTATGGTTCAGGGCGATGGAATTTTTTAACTGTAAGATCTTTGGCAATCGGACAGGGTGAATTAAGCATAACTCCCCTTCAGATGGCAAATTTCACAACAATTATTTCGAACCGGGGTTACTATTACACTCCACATATAATAAAAAGCATTGGGGGAAATAACCAGATTGATAAAAGGTTCCTCTTAAAACATAAAGTAGATATAGATTCTGCTTACTTTGAAATCGTGGTTGACGGAATGAATCTTGCTGTGAATGGTGGTCCGGGAAGCACCGCATCCAGAGCGATTATTCCCAATATTATAGTATGTGGCAAGACGGGAACCGCTGAAAATCCTTTTGGAGAGGATCATTCCATTTTTATCGCGTTTGCACCGAAAGAAAAACCAGAGATTGCCATTGCTGTATATATTGAAAACGGCGGATTTGGTGGTACATGGGCAGCACCTGTTGCAAGCCTGATGATTGAAAAGTATATAACTGGAGAAATAAACAGACTTTATTTGGAATCCTATATTTATAATGGCAAATTAGCAACTCAACAGTGAAAAGAGGGAATGTAATATCTAACCTTGACTGGATTACCACTCTGATTTTTTTGACATTGATTTGTCTGGGCTGGTTTAATATTTTTTCTGCAGTGTATTCGGAGCAACATCCAAATATCTTTGATATTAATCAACGGTATGGCAAACAATTTCTCTGGATTATCGCAGCAATTATTATTGCCATTGCAGTTCTAATAATTGATACACGGTTTTATGAATTCTTTGGATATATCATTTATGGTCTTTCAATTTTTGCACTCATTTTGGTTCTTGTTGCAGGAAAAGAAATTAATGGTTCTAAAAGTTGGTTTACAATTGGTGCATTTCAAATCCAACCTTCAGAATTTGTAAAACCAGCTGTGGCATTGGCTCTGGCAAAGTATTTGAGTACTTATAATATTAATATTCATTCATTCCGCACTTATCTTATATCTTCCATCATTATTTTCCTTCCATCATTATTGATACTACTTCAACCGGATACCGGCTCAGCACTTGTTTTTTTCGCATTTATCCTTCCAATTTATCGTCAAGGATTTTCTGCAGCAATTATATTGACATTATTGAGCTTTGGAATATTATTCATTATGGTCCTCTTATTCGATAAATTAATAGTCCTCGGAACAATCATTGGAATAGGCTTAATTGCTTATTGGATTATTACAAGGAGTTTAAAGAACACTTTTCTAATTCTATTTTATTATTTTTTAGTTTTTGGCTCAGTAACAGGCATTGGTTATGTGATAGGAGCAGGCAGCTCTTTATATTTATATGGAATCATCGCACTACTTTTATTATCTGTTATATTTTCAATCATCGTCTATATTAAAAATATTCGTAAAGTCATATTTTTAATACTTGGATTGGTTATTGCTGCATTCTTCACATTGACAATTGATTATGGTTTCCATAATTATTTATCAGGATATCAGCAACACAGAATAAATATTATGCTTGGAATTGAATCTGATCCACTTGGAGCAGGATATAATGTTAATCAATCTATGATTGCTATTGGTTCAGGAGGTTTTTTGGGGAAGGGCTTTTTAAATGGTACTCAAACTAAATTGAAGTTTGTGCCTGAACAAAGCACGGACTTCATTTTTTGTACGGTAGGCGAGGAGTGGGGATTTTTGGGTACAACTTTGGTAATTATACTTTTTATGGTACTTTTTTATAGATTATTGCTGCTTGCTGAACGACAACGAAATACATTTGCAAGGATCTATGGATATGGAGTAATATCTGTATTATTTTTTCATGTTGTCGTAAATATTGCAATGACTATCGGGCTATTTCCGGTTATTGGCATTCCATTGCCCTTCTTTAGTTATGGTGGGTCTTCATTATGGGCATTTACAATTCTTCTTTTTATATTTCTGAGACTGGATGCCAGTCGGATGGATTTTTACCATTAGATCTTTAAGTATAAATATATTTTAAACATCAAGAAATGGCTGCCCTGCCTGAATGCCATGTTCGGTCTTAACATATTCCCTGATTGACGTAAAGAATTCATGAAATTCATCCCTCATTTCTTCTTCATTTTTTCTTAATACATCAATCGCGTATACTGTAAAATCCGGTAAGGACGTTCGGCTAGACATCCTGTATAATATTCTTTCTATCCCTTCTATGGTGGAATAAGAAAGCAGCCAGTTATTTTTAATAAAGTTCGGGAACCAGTTTTTTATTCCCTGAGGGAAATCATAATAATGGTTTTTTAGGAGAGTAAAAACATTTTCAACGTATATATCAAGTTTCAAAGGGTAAAAAAGATTCCATTCACTTGCTAGAAAATAGTCATAAAAAATATCAATGACAATGCCTGAGTACTTATGATATTCCTGTTGGAGCCTTATACGGCTTTTCTTTGCGACAGGATGATTATCAGTATAAGAATCAATGAAACGGTGCAACATTATTCCTTTCCTGATTCCTTCAGAATAGTAAAGATATTCCCGCCCTTTTACATAATCGCCAATAAAATTGCCAATCAGGATTTCTTCATGGTTGCCTGAGAGATAGAGATGTGCCAAAAAATTCATTTAATTGTTACCTAAATTAGGTTTAACGTTTAAAGACTAAATTAGTTATAAATTATTATTAATTTATCCTAAATATAAGCTGTAACATAATTATCAGCTAATATTACAAAACATATATCAGGTTTATTTTTTACATCCGTTTTAATTAACAGATTTACAGGTTATAATCTGGAACTATTCATTTGAATATTCTATATATGTTCTTAAATAGATTTATTTTATATCAAAGCAATACCTTTGTTTGTTAAATTCAAAAATGATAATAAATACAAGAGGTCCTATGGTGAAAAGGAATATTATAATAATAGGGGCAGCTGGAAGGGACTTTCATAACTTCAATATCTGCTTCCGGGGAAATGATAGTTATAAAGTCGTTGCATTTACAGCAGCTCAAATTCCAGATATTGATGGAAGAAAATATCCCGCTGTATTATCAGGCAATAACTATCCTGAAGGAATACCTATTTATTCAGAAAAAGATCTTCCATCTCTTATTAAAGAATTAGATGTAAAGGATTGTATTTTTTCCTATAGTGATATTCCCTATCAGAAAGTTATGGGATTAAGTGCCACTATAAATGCAGCCGGTGCAAATTTCGTTTTGCTTGGAGCACGGGAAACGCAGCTGAAGAGTTCAAAGCCTTTAATTGCGGTTGGGGCAGTTAGAACCGGATGTGGCAAAAGCCAGACTTCCAGGCGTATCATTGAACTTCTTATGGGGAAAGGTCTTAAAGTGGTAGCCATTAGGCATCCCATGCCATACGGTGAGTTAAATTCACAAAATGTGCAACGATTTGCCAACATCAGTGATTTGGTGAAACATAAATGTACTATAGAAGAGATGGAAGAATATGAACCTCATATTATTAGAGGGAATGTAATATACGCAGGTGTAGATTATGAAGCTATTTTACTTGCAGCGGAGAATGATCCTAATGGTTGTGATGTAATACTCTGGGATGGAGGAAACAATGATTTTCCATTTTATGTTCCTGATATAATGGTCACAGTAACTGATCCTCACAGGGTAGGACATGAGTTAACGTATTATCCGGGTGAGGTGACTCTGCGAATGGCCGATGTTGTGGTAATAAATAAGATCGATAGTGCAGAACCCAATTCCATTCAAATTCTAAGAGAAAACATTGAAAAAGTAAATTCCAAAGCAATGGTGATTGATGCGGCGTCACCCATTAGGGTTGATAATCCATCCATAATTAAAGGAAAAAGGGTCCTCGTAATTGAAGATGGCCCAACCCTTACTCATGGCGAGATGAAAATAGGTGCAGGTATTATTGCCGCCCGAAAATATGGAGCAGCAGAAATTGTGGATCCCAGACCTTACATTGTTGGAAAACTCAAGGAAACCTTCCAAATTTATCCGAATATTGGGACTTTAATACCTGCTATGGGATATGGGGAACAACAATTAAAGGATCTTGAAACCACTATAAACAATGCTGTATGTGATTCAGTAATTATTGGAACTCCAATTGATCTTTCCAGAATAATTAATATTAAGAAATTATACACAAGGGTATATTATGATCTGCAGGAAATAGGTAAACCCGATTTTGAAGATGTTGTAAATGATTTTATTGAAAAACATCATCTGAAATAGAACAAAAATACATTTTTAATTCAATTAAATTGGTGAGTATGATCTCCTTAAATGGCATTCATCTGGATATAATTAATCCGGAATCAGCGCAGGGGAATGAATATCTCAGCAGATATTATCCTTTTACAATTCTTCTGTTAAATTAAGATCCCTTCCATTACTTTTTCAAGATCCCTTGCCATGTCAATGAACTCGCCAGCTGACATATCTTTGATATAAATTAATCCATGCGTTGCTCTAAGTAGGGGATGCTCATTCTGGTAGAAATAATTCTTTCCCAGAAGTAGCTGAACCTGTTTCAGTTGTTGGACCCAAATTTTTTGTGTCAATTCACTGAATTTTCCATCATATTCATAGCTGGGAAAAGAAGCATGAACCTGGCTTAGATAACAATCAGAAAATGAGCTGTTTAATATGTCGAGTGAATTTATTGAAACAGGTGCAATCATATTTGTTTCAGCAGGATGAAATCTATACCAAACATTTCTGTATCCAAGAATTCTTAAATTTGAAAGATCTTCTTCTTTCATCCATTCCTTCACGGCACCAGCAATTGCTTGTAATACTTTGTAGTGAGTATCCGGGCCACTGCCTTCAGGATCTAAGGCAAGACTGATTATATTTGGTTTATATTTTCTTAATTCTGAAAGTATGGGAAGAACATCTCTTTCCTTTTCAGGATTTTCAGTAAAAATTTCACCTGTATAAAAGCCTAATCTCAGGTGATGAACGTTTTCTACCTGTACTCCAAAATGTGCCCAGACTAGTTCTTCTTCAAATTCCCTGATCATACCCTTTAATTTTTGAATTTCAGGAGGATTAATGCTACCGTCGTAACTGTTTTTAAGAAAGTGGATAACACTCTCTATGGTTTCAACCAGGGACTCTTTATTTTTCAGACGATAGATGTCAGCTAAAGCCCGTACAACTCTATGACACAATCCTCTTTTTTTCTCATCTTCATCTTTGGCTGCAACGCTGTTCAGAAAATGATACACATCCTTATTTAATTTAAGGTTATACCCGGACTCAAAGAAGTCAGGGTATCTCAGCATTTCAATTTTCTCAAGTGAGATTAACCTTAATGTGTCATTCAGTACGTTAATTACAAAATGGTTTGTTACAGCAGTAAATCCCGATGTTAGAACTGTAAAATGTATCTGATTTGAAGCAACACGAGTCTGCCGGTTTGTGTAGGGCATAATTCCAAGCATTATATCATCATGATGCGGACCTGTATGATAGATTACCTGGTCCCGATCCTGGGCCATACCTTTTTTGATCTTCCCGATAACAGATTGAATGACTGAATTGACGGTATTCTCATTTAAATCAGGGATTAGACTGCAATAAGGATCTGATTTCAAGTCCTCAAGCTCAAGGTGATGTCCATATTTATCAAGTTTCTGACATAGATCAATAATTGCCCTTTCAGTTTTCTCTTTCGTCCATATATCTGTAGTATAATATAATTTAACACTGTGTGTAAGTTTTGATGCAGCACCCTTGGTCAGGAAAAACCTGCTGTTTTTCAATTTCTGCAATACTGTTGCCGGAAAAAGTGTATCTGGTTCATTTTCAAGAGAGTTTTTAATAATTTCAGCCTTGGCTTCACCAGCAGCAAAAATAATTGCAACTGTTTCAGGATTAAATGTTATGGTTTCAAGCCCTATTGTGATTACCAGTCGTTTTCGTGAAATTTCGATACCACCCAGATCACTTGCAGCAACCGCTTGAGTTTCAAAATTTGTTGTTGTTAAACGGGTAGTTGAATAATGATCAGAGCCTTTACAATTAAATGCAATATGACCATCGGGACCAATTCCACCAAGAAAATATCCTATCCCTCCCTTTTCCCTTATTTGAGATTCATAATTACTACACCAGTTATCGATAAGAAAAATGGAGTTTTGCTGCAATCTTTCCGAATTGTTCCTGACTTCCCGATAACGGAGAGATAAATCAATTTCACTTTCCGGAAATATTTCAAGGAAATGTTTATTTTCATCAAGTCTAATTTGTTCAGTATTTATTAACAAAGCCTTTGCTTTATCCATTCCAAATCCTTCCATGTAATATTTCATTACATAATTATAAAAACTATTATGATGTGAAGGATTGATCGGATAAAATTCATCAATCTGAACGAATTGTAATCCTCGCAGAACAGGTTTCTTTATACCTGAAAGGCCGTACTTATCTTTTATTTTTTCAACTTTGCTTGTATTCCATTGTTCCAAAAGATATTGTGTGAACTTTATAAAGTATTCAGGAGTTTTCCCAGTAGGTAAACTGATAACTCCTTCTGGATTCTCAGATACCCATTCCAGAAATCTTAATGAAGTCAACAGACCAAGCTTAGGGAAATTATCCACTATGATATATGGAATTTTTGTTGAATTATCCTTTATACCCGAGATTTCTAAAAAAGCTTGCTCAACCCTGGAATTAAAATTCAGATCCATAATTTGTTATTTAATTTATTAAACAGTGATCAAATATATCTATGAACGCTTTGTGCTATTTGATATTACTGCGGATTATAGTTTTTTTGGTTCACAAAATGTAATATATTAGCTGCATAACACCTGAGCTATTATATCAACTATTTTCCAGCTAATCTATTAACCCACTGGTTCATAACATCAAATTGTTCTTCCATACTCCGGAGCAGTTGGTACTGAGCATATGTTCTTACAAGATTATGATCAGTGAATTTAATTTTATAATAATGATCTCCATCAATATAATCCATAAGAAACCGTAACACCTGTTCAAAAGTTATATATTTTGCTGAAAAAGAGAGCCAGGATAGTTCGTAAGGGGTCAGGAACGAAATTGTTTCTTCAATGTAGCCCTGTGCAAATGCCTTATATATTTCAAGATTCATGGAAACGTTAGCTAAATCAGGATCATCTTCAAGCCCGGTATTTGTATATGTTCGAATGGCATCTCCAAAATCATTCAACACTGAACTGTTCATGACTGTATCTAAATCGATAAGGCATAATACATTCCCGGACGTATCAAAGAGAATATTATTAATTTTTGTGTCATTATGAGCTACTCTTGTTATAATTGTATGGTTTTCGATTAATTCCCATAAACTGAGCATTTCCAGACGTCTTGATTGAATCCAAGAGATTTCCTTTTTAAGTCTGTTTTTCCTCCTGAGTGGATCTGCTTCAAGAACATTGTCCCACTGCTTAAACCGATATCGCATATTATGGTATCCAGGTAAAATATCTGCAAGCGGTTCCTTTAAATCAAATAACATATATTGAAATTCACCAATCCCTCTACCCCCTTTATATGCAAGTTCCGGTGAGTCGGCCTGCTGGTAAATCACATGATCTTTTATATACTCGCATATTGCCCAATATTCACCTTCCTGATCAATATAATAATATTCACCGGTATTTGATGGGAAAATGGTCATTGACTCTCTGAATGGATCTCCTCCTTTAGCCTTAATCTTTTTTTTCAAATGATTTGTGACTTTGAAAATATTATTCATCATATCAGGAACCGGATGAAAAACATGTTTATTTTTTCGTTGAAGTATATAATCAGGATCATATGGTTCTTTTGTTTTAATAAGAAAGGAGTCATTTATGTGACCGTCCCCATACTCATGAATGCTTTCTATAACACCTGTGATTTTAAATTGTGAAGCAATATCAAAAAGATTTGAGGTATTTTTCATCTGCGAAGGGGATTCCTGTTTTTTAAATATATGATTATAATATTGTGCAAATATACATTTTAAGATCCTATTCCGGGTATTTAAGGATTAGATTGATGATGGTATGAAAAGATATACCTTTCCCTCTGCGGTAACAAAATATATAATTTTAAACCAGGCGTTAAACAGACCGGCTACTTATGAATCAAGAGACTTATTATGGCAGATAATATATTTAAAGAATGGATGAACGTTATTTCCGGAAATGAAGTATAATTGAGTCTATTATTAAATGGAGCAATTGAATTATTAAGCTTAAATGAAAATAAAAGGAGTTAAATTTTAATCTTTTTATCCCAAATAAATGATGGAATTTATAAATATTTGATATTTTTACTGCCCCTAGACTAATCTTTTTCTTATGATAGATAATCGCAGACAATTCGTTATTTCAATAATCATTATTGGAATATTATTTTTTCTTTTTGGTTTTATAACCTGGTTAAATGGTATTTTAATTCCATATCTGAAAATAGCCTGTGAATTAAATAATTTTCAGTCTTTGTTGGTAGCATTCTCTTTTTACATTTCCTATTTTGTTATGGCAATTCCTTCAGGATGGGTTTTAAAAAGGACTGGCTTCAAGCAGGGGATGATGCTTGGTTTGTGGGTAATGGCTGCTGGAGCTTTGATATTCATCCCGGCGGCAATGATAAGATCATTTTCTGTTTTTCTTACTGGTTTATTTGTGTTAGGCACAGGCCTGGCAATTTTACAAACTGCCTCTAATCCTTATATTACCATCATTGGACCTGTAGAGACAGCAGCCAGGCGTATAAGTATCATGGGCATATGTAATAAAGTAGCCGGGGCTCTTGCTCCTCTTGTACTTGCATATTTTATTCTGAGTGATGGGGACAGTCTTCTTAAAAGCCTTGAGACCATGCTACCTGCAGAAAAGTCGATCGCTCTAGATGCACTTGCTGCCAGAGCTATTGCACCCTACACGGTTATTGCAATCAGCTTATTTCTATTAGGTATCATGATGCGATATTCACCCTTACCTGATATCGAAAAAGAAAGCGAAGAAGAAATTGATCATTCCGGTTCACTTGTTGATGTAAAGAGTATTTTTCACCTTCCGCACTTATGGATGGGTGTATTCGCACTGTTTTTTTATACCGGGGTTGAAGTTACTGCCGGGGATACAATCATTCGGTATGGTATGCTTCTGGGAATTGATATTGCCACAGCCAAGGCGTTTACAAGCTATACAATGATTGCAATGGTTGTTGGTTATATATTTATAGGGCTGATACTTATCCCAAGGGTGATTTCCCAACGTATTGCATTGGTAATGAGTGCAGTTCTTGGTGTTATTTTTACCCTGGCAGCGATTTTCAGTTCGGGAACAACCTCAGTATTCTTTGTGGCACTGCTGGGATTTTCTAATGCGATTGTTTGGCCTGCCATCTGGCCACTTGCAATTCATAATACCGGGAAACATATTAAAATAGCTTCGTCTCTTCTTATTATGGCCATTGCAGGGGCGGCATTACTGCCTTTAGTATGGGGGGCCCTGGCAGATTACTTTGCTAATAGTCCTCAAAATGCTTATTGGATGTGCGTTCCCTGTTACCTGGCTATATTTTATTTCGGAATGTGGGGCTATAAATTAAAGCCCAGATTATTAAATGGTTGATCTGAATTTGTAGCTTCTTATCCTTTCTTGTCAGATCAAGAATTTTCAAAGTCAATACATGAATATTCCTGGCAATTTCTTTCCATGTAATAATTATTTGGTAATTTAGCAAGCCCTTTGTATACCGCACTTAAAGCAGTATAAATACAAGTAAATCGATGAAGGTTCTATTAAACCTGAAAAGGTTTATATTTTTGTGTGTAATCATTTACATTTTTGCAGATGTTTACCCGCAGGGAATTAACAACCAGAAAACTGACGATTATATCCCCATTGACAGTATTTCCCGTTTTCTCATGCAAGCCCGGAATACAAGATTGTTTTACGAGCAGGATTGGTTTACAAATATAAAATTTCACCATTCCTACCTTGATCTTCCCACAAATGAAATCATGGAGCGTATTACCATAATGGTCAAATGTGATTATCTCATCATTGATTCCCTTTCGATCGTGCTTATTCCCAAACAAGTCGGGTTACTAATGAATAATGATGTTTCAACCGGACTTATCACGGTGGGTGATCCAATGAAATTTGGCCAATCTTTAAAAGCTATTCTAACTGGCCGGGTTCTGAATGGTAAAACCGGAGACCCCCTTCCCGGAGCAGTTATATTTTTGGAAAAGTATAATATTGGTACAACTTCCGGAGAAAAGGGTAAATACTCCATTGAACTTCCGGTTGGTGAAAACATTATTACTTTAAAGTATGTCGGTTTTGAGAATAAATACATAAAAATTAAAATTCTGAGTGATGGGTCAATGGACCTCGAGTTATTTGAAAGTTCAGTAAAACTGGATGAGGTACAGATCTCTGCCCAACAGTCTGATGCGAATGTATACCGTAACCAAATGAGCATTCAGAGTTTTGATTCAAAGGCAATAAGGGAATTGCCTGTAACATTTGGAGAAAAAGATATTATTAAAAGTATTTCTTTATTACCGGGAATACAGACAGTGGGTGAATTTGGAACAGGATTTAATGTACGAGGAGGAGGAAACGATCAGAACCTTATCCTGCTAGAAGGAACGCCAGTTATCAATTCATCCCATTTGTTTGGACTGATCTCAATTCTTAATGCAAATACAGTCTCAAATGTAACTTTGATGAAGGCGGGAATCCCCTCTACCTATGGAGAAAGAGCTTCCTCTGTTCTAACCATTGATATGGGACCTGAGAATCCTGAAAAATTAAGAGTACGAAGTGGGATTGGCCTCATAAATAGCAATATCAATATTGAGACTCCCCTTATAAAGAACAAAGCCAGCCTGATCCTTGGCGCCAGGAGTTCATACTCCAACTGGCTATTGCATAAGGTCCCTGAAATTGATCTAATGAATAGTACGGCACAATTCTATGATTTGAACGGACTACTTACATTAAAGTTAAACAGGAACAATAAACTTCGTATTTTTGGATATTTCAGCAATGACAATTTCACCTTCGTTAATTTAAATGAGTATAAATACTCCAATGCTCTCGGGTCAGTAAGATGGATTCACAATTTCTCTGATAAACTGACATCTAATATCCTTTGCAACATAAGTTATTATGACTATAGTATAACCGGGATAGACACTTTGAAAAAATATGATGCTTTTAAAATTGTGTCACGATTAAAATACAGATCCCTGAAATGGAATCTCTCTTATATCCACAATAACAAACATAGCTTTAACTTTGGATGGAACACTATATTATATAATGTTTCACCAGGAAAACAAACTCCTTTTGGGCAGGAATCATACGCTGTACCTTTGCAAATAGATCCTGAAAAGGCTTTGGAACTCACATTATATTTGTCGGATAATATTATTATATCTGATAAATTCAAATTAGAAATCGGTCTCAGATACACGAACTATTATCAACTTGGGCCAGGAAATGTAACCGAATACAGTAGCTCCTCTTCCCTGTCAGAAGCATCGATAAAGGATACCCTGAGTTACAGCAAAAATGAAATTATTAAAAAATATTCAGGACCTGAACCCCGGATTTCATTATGTTATATTATTAGTAAAAACAGCTCAGTTAAACTTAGTTATAATCGTATAAATCAGTATATTAACCTTGTATCCAACACTTCTGTAGCAACCCCTGCTGATGTAATGAAATTGAGTGACAATTATCTGAAACCCCTCAATATGGATCAGATTGCAATCGGTTATTACAGGAATTTTAATCTGAATTCAATAGAAACTTCAATCGAGCTATATTATAAAAAACTGAACAATGTTCTTGAATACCGGGATGGAGCTAAATTATTGATGAATGATCAGATTGAGACGGCCCTTGTTAATGCCAATGGATACAATTATGGATTAGAACTCTTTATTAAAAGAAACTTTGGCAGATTGAGTGGTTGGATCAGTTACACCTATTCCCGTTCTCTCAGAAAAACGAACAACAATTTTGAAGCGGATCAGATCAACAAAAACTCATTCTTTCCTTCCAGCTATGACAAGCCCAATAACCTGATACTGATAGGAAATTATCATATCTCAAGGAGATGGCGGTTTTCAGGGACATTTACATACAATACCGGCAGACCGGTTACAATACCGGTACTAAAATATAGTTACCAGGGATACCAGCTTATTTATTATTCCGACCGGAATAAATACAGATTGCCAGATTATCACCGGCTGGACGTTTCAATTACTATGGATGAATCTCTGCGACTAAGGAAGAAATGGAAAGGCAGCTGGACATTCTCAGTTATCAACCTGTATGGCAGAAAAAATGCATACTCGGTTTATTACCAGAATGAGACTCCCTCAGCTCTTAATAATTATAACAATGGTAGCCTGTTTAAAATGTATATCATCGGAAGGCCATTCCCTTCCCTAACTTATAATCTGAGTTTTTGAGAATTTTAAAATTATGAAAATCCATCAAATATTAATTTTCACTCTCATCTTTTCCTTAGCCGCCTGCAAGGAATTATATTATCCCGATATCGATACTCAGGATAGAGTTATGGTTGTTGACGGTCATGTAACTGACCAAAATGCATCATATATTATTCATTTAACCTGGACTTTACCTTTCGATACCCTCAATAAAGTCATTCCTGCAACTGGTGCATATGTGAGTGTATCAGACAAATTGGGTAATACTTATTATTTTACTCACAGGGGAGAGGGATATTATTACT
>CAZKMG010000009.1:1962-25906 GCA_964553465.1 uncultured Bacteroidaceae bacterium | reverse complement strand
AAGACATCATGGCCTCTGGTACACGCTTAAATCCGGATGACCATCCTGCTTGTGAAATATATTGGATAACATAAAAGAAAACTCCTCCCATTGCGAGCGAAAAGAAATAATAATTATTTAATAAATAATTGGCCCATGTTCTTGTTGGATCAGTTATGAAACCATAAATAAATGTGCCAACACCAATGGCTATTAAAATTCCTGTAATAATTTTGAAGGTTTTCGGGACAATTATTTGCTCCTTCATATTATTTTGATTTTAATTGTTCCATGTTCATCCTTTCTGGAATTTAAGCATTTTAAAAGGATCGGTATCTGACCATTCAGAGCAGGGATTTATCCAAAGCCTTTTACTCCTTTTTTCCCTGGAGACCTAAATCAACTTCTGATACTTTCTGAAGTTCCCTTATATATAAGACAACCTTCCACCTGTCATTATACCTTACCTGAGATCCATGTGCTCCCATTGAGCCAAATCCTAGTGTTATTGAGTGAAATATTTCACCATCTCTTAAATTCTTTGCAGATTCCGCAACCAGAGAACGAGGTTTTACCAGGTACAATCCACTGGTAAAGAGTATTCCATCACCCACTCCCTTTGTCCCATGACAACCTGCACAAAATGCATCAAATACCTTATGCCCTCTCATTAAAATATCTGAGGAGGAATCATAAGGATTGACCATCTCCTTCCCGGCACGAAGTCGGTCTTCAGGATTTATGGTATAATAAAAAGGAATAAATCCGCGAGATATAGTCCCTTCAACCGGAGTCCTCATTGTTTTCCCATCCTCGAAAACAGGGTTAGGAGTGTAGGTCTCATAGGCAGTCGAATAAAACATATCTGGAAAATAATCCCATCCTGGTTTATATCTGGTTCGGTCACACGCACAGAAAAGGCTTATTGACAAAAGCATTCCTGCTTTAATAAAAGCAGTAACCATATATCGTCTGTTAATCATATACTTTCTCAATTAGTTTCTCTTTGATTTCTATAGCTCCGTTTTCTTCCATAATTTTCATGGCCATCTGTATTTTTAATTCTCCTAACAATTCAGCATCAAGGACTATAACAAATTTATTATCCGTTGCCTCAATTTCAAAAACAGTATTATTACGGCCGGGGAATAGCCTTGACCGAACAGAAAAACTTGCTAGACTTGCGACGGTAACGGTAAAAATAGTTAAAACGATGGTCACCACGATAAATGAAGGAAATGAATTAAATGGTTTCCCTCCGTACACAATCGGCCAGTCAATAACCGAAGTATAATATAAAAATCCAAGTACCCCGAAAATTGCAAATAATCCATAAAAATAGGCAGCTGTTGGAAGTCTGGACTTTCTTTTTAGTAACCGGAAAACATCATGGATCGGGAAAGGAGTAAATACATCATAAATTGACAGGTTTTTCTCCAGCAAAGATTTTATCGCTGATATTAACTTTCCCTCATCTTCAAATACTCCAATTTTATAAATTTTTGCCATAGATCAAACATTTAGCTCAATTAATCCTCTATTTTATCACCAACGTGCAGAACGCCTTTAACTTCACTAATAGCTATCATTGGGATATACCTGAAAAACAATAATACCCCGCTAGCAAATAATCCAAGTGTTCCAACATATACACCAATTTCAATATATGTTGGGGAGTATGTAACCCAGTTTGATGGCAGGAAGTCCTTAGTTAAAGAAGTAACTATGATATTAAACCTCTCAAACCACATACCGATGTTTATTAATAATGAGATCATCAACAGCCCTACCCAGTTTCTCCTGATCTTTTTAAACCAGAAAAGTTGAGGAACAAATGCGTTACATATAATCATCGTCCAGAATTGCAAGGAATATTCTCCTGTAACCCTGTTTCTGAAAAATGTAAACATCTCAAATTCATTGCCTGAGTACCATGCAATAAAAATTTCAGTTGCATAAGCTGTACCCATAATCAGAGATATAAAGATGAGTATCCTGGCAATTGCATCCATGTGATTATCTGTAACATAATCTGTCAACTTATAAATTTTTCTAACCAGCACCATTAAGGTCATGACCATCGCAAATCCTGAAAAAATTGCTCCAACAACAAAATATGGTGGGAATAGTGTTGTATGCCATCCTGGTTCAATACCCACCGCAAAATCGGTCGCAACTATGGAATGAACAGAAACCACAAGGACAGCGGCTATTCCTCCCAGGATAAAACTCAAAGATTCAAACCTTATCCAATGATGGCTTGAACCGGTCCATCCCATACTGAAAAAACCATAAATTGCCTTTTTTATCTTAGATACAGACTTATCTCTGATTGTTGCAAAATCAGGTAACATTCCCAGATACCAAAAAGAAAATGAAATCAGAAGATAAGCTGTAATAGCAACAAAATCCCAAAATAAAGGAGAGTTAAAATTAACCCAGAGAGGGCCCCTGGTATTAGGATAAGGGAAAATAAAAAATGCCAGCCAAATACGTCCCATATGTAAAGCAGGGAAAAGAGCTGCGCACATGACCGCTATTACAGTCATTGCTTCGGCTGCCCTGTTAATTGAGGTTCTCCATCTTTGTCTCAGGATAAGTAAGAAAATGGAAAAAGCTGTTCCCGCATGCCCTATCCCTATCCACCAAACAAAATTAATTATTCCCCAGCCCCATCCCACAGAATTGTTTACCCCCCAGGTACCAATTCCCTTTGTGACCGTAATGTATATTGAATATAATCCATATATAATGGCCAGCGAGGAAATGGTAAAAGCAACAAACCACCATATACCCGGTTTGGTATCAATTGGGGCCATGATGTCTTTTGAAATCTGACTTAGTGTCTTATCTCCTTCAACCAGTGGCCCTCTAATTTTTCTATTATACATCTACTGCAAACTTACTTTCTATAATATAATCATTAACTATTATTAATATTCCTGACCTTTGTAAGATATCCTACAGAAGGCAGGGTATGCAATTCTTCAAGCAAATGATAACGTCTTGGATCTTCAAATACCCTTGACACTTTGCTGTTTTTATCATTAAGATTCCCGAAAATTATTGCCTGTGAAGGACAAGCCTGCATACATGCTGTCTGTATCTCACCATCTTCCAGTATTCTGCTGTCAAGTTTAGCCTGTAATTTTTTCTCCTGTATCCTTTGAACACAAAATGAACATTTTTCAACAACCCCTCTTTCCCTTACTGTAACATCCGGATTAAGCACTAATTTGCCCAGATCTGAAACTGTATTAAAATCAAACGCTTTATTATTTGTGTACCTGTACCAGTTGAATCTCCTGACTTTATAAGGACAGTTATTGATACAATATTTTGTACCAATACAACGATTATAGGTCATCTGGTTAAGCCCTTCGCTACTATGGTTTGTGGCTGATACTGGGCAGACATTTTCACATGGAGCATTATCGCAATGCTGACACATTACAGGCTGGTAATAGACCTGTGGATTATCCGGAGAACCGGAATAATATCTGTCGATCTTTATCCAGTGCATGATTCTCCTCCTCCTGACTTCATCTTTACCTATTACGGGTATATTATTCTCTGCCTGGCAGGCAATGACACAAGCATTACATCCAATACATGAATTCAGATCAACTGAAAGCCCCCAGTGAAATCCGTCAAACTTGATATCCGGGTAAAGTGTTCTGTGACTTGATTCATATTCCTCATGCAATTCATTTCCTGATCCCGGATTTTCTTTGTAATTATCAAGATTTGTCTCCCTTACAATAGCCCTGCCTTCCATTGAATAATGAACCTGGGTTAATGCCAGCTCGATATGTTCAAGTGTATTCTCAACCTTATCAGCAGTAAACATATATTTTCGGTTTCCGTTTTGAAAAGTCATAAAAGGATAAGTGTTTACACCTACATTATTTGAAACACTACCGGAATTAGTATGACCGTAACCAAGGGCAATTGAAATTGTTCCAGCAGCCTGCCCGGGTTGTATAAAAGCAGGTATGGTAAGTCCGTTCCCAAATCTTATTACATCGCCATTTTGAATACCCTCCCTGTCAGCATCTGAAACTGATATGGCTGCAACATTATCCCAGCAAAGACGTGCCACAGGATCAGGTAATTCCATTAGCCAGGGATTATTTGCATGCATACCTGTCCCGAGGGCTACACTTTCATAAAAAATTATTTCATATGCATATTTTTCAGATATTTTAAGAGAATTCATTATTTTTTTTAGATCATCCCAATTATACTTAAGGGACTTCTCCAAAGGAAGATTAAATTTAAATAGTCCATTTCCCAAGCTTGTATTCCAGAAATCCATGAATCCAGATTCGGCAGATAGGGGATAATAATCCATTTCCCATTTCTTCATGATAAAATCATTATAGAGGGAATTGTTCCCCGACCATTTTAGTAATGAATCCTGAAATGATCTTGTATTAAATATTGGATGTATGCACGGTTGGGATAAACTGATCTGCCCGGATAAAATTTCATAATCATCCCATGACTCCAAATAATGATGAACAGGACACTCATATTTACATAGTCCTACTGTTTCATTCTGGGTAACAGACATATTGACACTCAGTTCAGTTTTTTTCAAACCGGATAGGAATTTATCAGATTGAGGATAATCGAAAATAGGATTGACATTATACATCAGGAGAGCATTTATCCCTCCAGTATTTAACTCATTTGCGAGGATTTCCATTTCATTGTCAATCCCTGAAGCAATATTAAGGTTATTAACCAGATCAATACAATCAGAATAATTACCTAAAAGATAATTTATCCCGTTTACAATGACTTGAATATCAATATCATTTGAACCGGAAATCACAACAGACCTCCCTTTGTTGAGTAATAAATCGTCAGCAAGCCATGTAAGATCCGAATTTACAGGGGAAACCTGGAATGATTCAGCCCCGGTTTTCTGAGCAATTTCATTATAGAGATTTGCGAGCATCAATAGTTCTTCTGAAGGCCTAATTCTGATCCTGAGGTCAGCATTACTTCCGGTAAGGCTCATTCCAGATTCAAACTGAATATGACGTAGCATATTTTTCTCTCCCTGATCTAATTTTCTTCGAGATGTATACCTGGGTATAAAATGTACGGGAGATAACCAAGTTCCAAGAAAATCAGCATTGAATGACACAATGAGGTCTGTGTTTTGAAGGTTATAGTCTGGGATTGCTGCTTTTTTGAAACATTTCATATTGGCCTCAATTAGGGCTGAATATGAGATGGCATCATATTTTATCCATTTGAATTTCTTGAATTTATTACCAAATTCCTTTATAATATCAATAGTTGAAGGTGAAATTATACTGGATGTCAGTAAAACAATACTGCCTCCTTCATTATCAATTTTTGAAAGAGATTTAATAATTTCTTCATCTATTTGATCCCATGACGCACTATCGCCCTTAACACTGGGTTCTTTAAGACGGGCATCATCATAAAGACCTAAAATTGAAGCCTGGACTCTTGCTGTAGTACCTTCCCCATTGAAGGAGGATAATTTGTTGCCTTCTATTTTAATAGGCCTGCCATCTCTTGTTTTAACCAAGACATTGCAAAATTCATGTCCATCAAAAAAACTTGTTGCATAATAAATCGATTTCCCCGGAATTATTTCCTGTGGTTGAATTACATAAGGAATAGCTTTTTGGACAGGTCTTTCACAACTAGCCAGCAATGCAGCAGAAGTAAAACTATAACCGAAAACTTTTAAAAAATCTCTCCTGGAGGAAGTTTGTTTGGAGAAATCCTCTTCAAACAATTCCATTAGATTACCATCACTTTCTCCGCTTGTAGTGTCCTTCTCACTGGCAGGAAGGCCGTGATATTCTTCCAGACTTTTCCAGTATTTTTTCATCCGTATAATTTTATTTTTTTTGGAAGGAACCGCTTTTCAAAATATTATTAATATTTGCATGCTATGTAACTAAGGGCATTCTTCATGAGTAAAAAATAACTATTCTTTGAACGATTATTTCATCCGTAAATAATTTATTATGAATGGTCGGATGGAACTCGCATATAAGATTTTCATCCATATTTGTGTTTAACGAACATGCTCGTTTCATATTTTATTTTTATCCATTTTATATCATAAACTAATAATGGCATTTCATACATTCAGTGCCGCCTATCATTTCAACAGTTACACTATCAGTATCTCCACTTTTTATTCTCTTTGCAAGCTCCAAATATTCTGAATAAAATTTATTTTCCTGGAATTTTACTTTTTTATTACGGTGACAATTAATGCACCATCCCATTGACATATCAGGCATCTGGATAAGTCTGTCCAATTTTTCCACATAGCCATGACATTCCTGACATTTGAGTCCTCCTGCTGTAACATGCTGTGAATGACTAAAAAAAACATGGTCAGGAAGATTATTTATTTTAATCCATTCAACTGGAATATTATTCTGGAAAGCTTCAATAACTTTTGCCAACTCAAAAGTTCCAGAACGCTTGCCACTCCTGACGATCAGGTGGCAGTTCATACACACATTTGCAGAAGGTATTCCCGCAGATTTGCTATACTCAGCAGAACTATGACAGTACAAACAATCAGTATTATTCTGTCCTGCATGAACAGCATGTGAAAACTTTATCGGTTGATCAGGTGAATACCCGGAAGAATGACCAATAGCAATAGCATCAATTACAAGTTGTTGGGTTATAAATATTCCCGTTACTAGTAAAATAAATGGATGTACCCATTTCTTTTTGATCCTTTTTAAGATAACCAGATCAGTCAAAGAGAAGATGAATAGCAAGGAGGCGAGAATAAAAAGGATCAAATGTGTTATAACAGGTTTATATTGCTTAAGACCTTGTGCTGATATTATATCCATATAACCTTTAATCATGATTATATCCTCAGGCGTCAGGTTGAATCCTTTATGTACCTCTGTCATTTTTTGCCCTATGGGATTAAGTAGTATTTTACTTAATTCCCGGCCTGTTTTATCTTTATACTTCTTTGAGATTTCCCATGCATCTGGATTCCAGTTAAGTGTATCTGAAACATGCGTATTATGGCATCCAGCACAGTTTATTGATTTATTTTCCAGGTAAACAAGTCCATAAAAAAGCCTTTCTCCCCTAATTAGATCTTCAGCATTAAGGTCTATTTTTTGTTCATAGATCGAATCATCAACTGGAATATAACTTGAGTATGAAAATAGCGGTAAAAAACCGGACAATAAAATATTTAAGAAAATAATCTTTATACCTATACCGGTAGGAAAAATGCGCATTACAGATTACTTTTATAATAAATAAAGCCAGCTATCTTCTGATAATAATTTTAATGCATTGTGCGATTAAAATATATTCTAATTTATTTAAAAATTTAATGCATTGATTTATAGGCATTTATGAACATATTTCGGAACTCTGTGAAACCCTTCGTGGCCTTTGTGGTTAAATATTTTTACCACAATGTTCACCAAGAAAAGACACAAAGCACACAAAGCCTGTTAATTAAATTATTTCAAACGCACAACGTGTTAATTTTATTCTTTGATCCCAATTACTAATATACCTGAATTAACTATAGCATAAAATAAAAACAACAGACATGCAGAAACCTGTATAAGGGATCATCTTGAAAATATTGTAATCCCAATCTTTCTCTGTTAAAAAACCATTAAATTGGCAGATCAAGTATTCTGTTTGTCTATAGTTTTATATCTAAAATAGTAGACTTAAAATAAAATGAAACAAACTAAATAAGATCAAACCAAATATATAAAATTATAGAAATATACAGGTCACATACACCTTATTTAGAAATCATTTAAAATAACTCCATTCACATTACATTTATCGATTTTCATTATCTGAGCAGGTAAAGAATACCTTTCATTGCATTCACTGAGCTTCCTCCTTTTTGTTCAATAATATAGTAATAAATACCTTGTGACAGCACCTGTCCTGAAAAACTGCGCCCATCCCATAAAATTGTAGGTGATTCAGACCGGTAAATCAATACCCCAGACCGTGTATATACACTGAAAATATATGTACTGATTCCATCAGTTCTAACCTTGAAATAGTCATTTACGGCATCATCATTGGGGGTAAATACATTAGGAACTTCAAGCAGATTAGAAACGCCGATCCTTCTAGAAGAAGTATCAGTGCATCCGACTGAAGTAGTGACAATAAGAGTTACATCATAATTACCTGCATCTAGAAAAATATGCTCGACATTGGGTGTAATCTCTGAGGTTCCATCGCTGAACTGCCATTCAAAGCTAAGGATCCCTGTGTCAGCTGGAAGTAAGATATGCCGGAATGCATAGAAATATGGACTGATGACAAGGCTATCGTTGAAAAGGAATACGGCTGATGGAGTTTTGTATACAGTTATCAAATCAGGGGCAATAATTGTAGTTGTATTGTCAATTAAACAGGAAACTGTGTAATGTCCGGGTTTATCATACATGACATTTGGGGAAGGATTCCCGGTTAATATTACACCATTACCAAAATTCCAGCTAATACTTGCTCCTATTGCTGCAGGTGGACTAATGCTAAATGTTACAGAGATTGAATCACAACCAGATGTTTTATCGGCTATAATTGTTTGCCCAATGAGATTCATCCCGATAAGGAGTAAAAGTCCAATGATAAAGCCTGATTTATATTTCATTCAGCTTAATATTCATCAATTAAATCTCTATTTGTCAATGACGGGAGCGCTAGCCGCCAAATTTCGATCGAATTATTCTCCATCATTTTAATTCGCTTGGTTCAAGAGAAATCTAACAAAATTTTATATTTATTATAATATGAAGGTTTCATGTAAAGATATCTAATCCCTTTTATCAGTCTTCAATCTTTTCTGTCAATTTTTCCACAACCCTGAAATTATTAAAAAATTCTTTTCCAAAAACCCTTAATATAGTATATACTGGGATCGCCAATATCATCCCTGGTACTCCAGCAAGACTCCCGGCCATAAGGATTATTAGAAAAATTTCAAGTGGATGTGCATAGACGGTGCTGGAAAAAATAAAAGGTTGATATAAAAAATTATCAATAAGATGAACGACTATAAAAACTATTATCATATAGATCATCATAGGTATAATCGTTTCAACCGATATATTGGCGTGAAAAGCAACACCCATCACTATCCCAAGAGAGGACCCGATCAAAGGTCCCAGGTAAGGAATAATATTCAGTATTCCTGCAGTAAGTCCAATAAGCAAGGATTGTTTAAAACTTAATCCTACAATATTCATTCCTGCAGTCACCAGGATAAATATCTCTGTTAGCTGACCCCCTATACCTATGAAATAGCGAGTCAGTAAATGTCTTGTTGATCTCAAAGCATGCCGGACTGCTTTTTCATGTCTCTTATAAACCAATATGACTATAGCTTCTGTAAGAATGTTTCGTTCTTTTAAGAAAAAATATGTGATAAATGAAATAGAAAAAAGTGCGATAAATATATTTCCCAGTATTCCCGCTACAGATCCGAAAAATCTTGTCAGGAATGTAACATCCAGAACAGATTTTATCGTCGATTTAATAGCATCCTGAAAGCTGATTTCATCATTTCCAAGCATGAATTTATTATAAATTAATTCGGCTTCGTGAATTGGATCCTGAAGCATAATCATTACTGAATCGACATCAATTCTTGATAATTGACCTGCTTCCCTTGCTACAATAGGAATAAAGATTCTGAAAAAGCCTATAAAAACAACCCAGAGAAGACAAAGGGTAATCAGGGAACGCAAAGATATTGGTATCCTGCGATTCCGAATATGAAATCTTCCCAGGAAATCTACTAATGGTACTCCAATCAAAGCAAGGATTGAAGCAACAATGATATATGCAACAATAGTGATGAAATACCACAGAAAGAACCCTAACAGTAAAATACCAAATCCGATTAGTATATATCTAAAATTTTTACTCATATGATAAAATTTAAACGAATATATAAGATAAACATGTTCATTGCAATAATTAGGCATGAAATAAAATATTTGGAATTTGTGTTCATTCTCAAATATTATTTTTTTCATAACCAAATTCATTTTAACTACTTTTATAAAGCCTTGGAATAAATGTATTTTCCTAAATAATAAACTTTTATAATCACATCTTGTTGTTATTATATTAATTGTAATAATTATATGAAACAGTATTTGGATTTGCTATCACATGTGTTGCTGAATGGAGTAGAAAAAAGAGATCGGACAGGAACAGGTACATTAAGTATTTTTGGCTATCAGCTGCGACATAATCTTGAGGACGGGTTTCCTTTACTGACTACAAAAAAGTTGCATACCCGCTCAATTATACATGAACTTTTATGGTTCCTCAAAGGAGACACAAATATTAAATACCTTACAGATAACGGAGTGAATATCTGGAATGATTGGGCTGACAAAGATGGCAATCTTGGAAAAATTTATGGATATCAGTGGAGGTCATGGTCCGCAGCAAATGGAAAGAAAATCGACCAGATCAGTATGTTAATTGATTCTATCAAATCAAATGCGGATTCAAGACGTCATCTGGTCAGTGCATGGAATGTGGGTGACCTTGATGAAATGAACCTTCCTCCTTGTCATGTCCTTTTCCAATTTTATGTCGCAAATGGGAAGCTTTCTTGTCAGCTTTACCAGAGAAGTGCAGACATATTCCTTGGGGTTCCTTTTAATATTGCTTCATATTCACTTCTTTTACTAATGATTGCACAGGTTACAGGATTAAAACCAGGGGAATTTATCCATACTTTTGGTGATGCACATATTTATTTAAATCATATAAACCAGGTAAAGCTTCAGCTGACTCGTATCCCAAGAAAACACCCTGTTATGACAATAAATCCAAAAGTCAAGTCTATATTCGAATTCAGATTTGAGGATTTCGTACTTAGTGATTATGAACCTTACCCGCATATTAAAGGGGAAATTTCAGTGTAATTTAAACTCTTATGAATACGATAACAAATAAGAATATTTCTATTATAGTAGCAATTGCTGAAAATAATGCTATTGGGAAAAATAACGAGCAACTATGGAAGCTCTCAGATGATTTAAAAAGATTTAAAAAAATAACCACTGGACATAATGTTATTATGGGTCGCAGGACGTTTTTGTCACTTCCAGGTGGTGCATTACGTGACCGCACAAATCTGGTAATTTCCGATATAGATGGTGAGGCTTTCGAAAATTGTCGAATGGCATATTCCATTGAAGAAGCTCTTACTTTTTGCGACGAGAAGGATGAGTCATTTGTTATTGGAGGAGGAATGATTTACAAACAATTCTTCCCGCATACCAGAAAACTATATCTAACAAAGGTCCATCAAGAGTTTTTAGCTGATACATACTTTCCGGAAATCAATTATGATGAATGGAATGAGGTTTCAAGAGAATATTTCCCAGCATCCAAAACTAATGAATTCCCTCATTCATTTATTGTTTATGAGCGAAAATATCATACTCCAATTTTCAAATGAAAACTTCCAATTGTATGACTATTTAATATATTATTTCCTGAAATGAATAAAAGAGAAGTTGTTAAAAATGCTCTACTATTTAAAGATATCCCATATGTGCCATGGAGTTTCAGATTCACTGCAGATGCAAAAGATAAATTGCTTCCTTATCTAAAAGATCAGGACTTTGAGGAATTCACTGGAAACCACTTCATTGAGCTGGGTAGTGAAATAGGATTTTTTGAAAATGTTGGGGAATATTTATATAAAGATGCTTTCGGAGTAATCTGGGACAGAAGCATTGAGAAGGATATTGGAAACGTTAAAATCCCGGTATTACAAAATCCATCCCTTAAAAACTATAGCTTCCCTGATCCTCTTCATGAAAAATTTTTTCAGGATATCCCTTCCAGGTTAACACAATATAAAGACCACTTCAGATTATTCGACCTTGGCTTTTCATTATTTGAAAGAGCCTGGACTTTGAGAGGTATGGAGAACCTTCTTATGGACTTTTACTATAATCCAGGATTCGCCAGAGATTTGCTTAGAGAAATCGCAGATTACAATATTAACCATCTCAAAAAAGCATGTACATATGATATTGATGCTGTTTGTTTTGGTGATGATTGGGGTATGCAAAATGGAATTATTATGGGCTACCATTCCTGGAAAGAATTTATTTATCCTGAGTTGAAAAGAATGTATGATTTTGTTAAACAAAAAGGGAAATTCGTTATCATTCACTCATGTGGTGATGTGGATGAACTTTTTGATGATCTTATTCAAATAGGTGTCGATTGTTTTAATCCCTTCCAGCCGGAAGTTATGGATGTTAAATTTCTTTTAAAAAAATATCATGGAAAATTATCATTCTGGGGAGGTCTTTCTATCCAGAAAATTCTTCCCTTTGGAACAAAACAGGAAGTCATTGAAGAGTCTAAAAAATTATTGAGTCTAGGTACAAGGGGTGGATATATTTTTTCACCTTCTCATGCCGTTGAAGGTGATACACCTGTTGAAAATATGCTCTCCTTTATTGAAACAGCTAAAAATCAAACTAAAAAAAATTAATTCTAACAGTTTTACTTTGAAAATTGATTATATCAAAATATTGATTATTTTGGTACTCATAAACCTAAAACCTTCTGTATGAAAAAATTCATTCTTACTCTACTCATTTTTTCTTTTGCTTTGTTTACAGTTAATGGACAAAAAAAAGTTAAGCTGGAAGTTGGCATGAAGGCCCCGGAATGGAAATTTCAGGATGCGGAAAAACAGGACTTTACAATGAACACCTGGGCAGGAAAAGTATTACAGGTTAATTATGTAGATCCGGACGAATCTGATCTGAATGATACCTTTAACGATGCAATTGATAAAGCTGTAGATATTGATAAACGAATCAACCGGGATCTGTTTAAAGGATTCGGTATAGTGGACTGTAAATCCACATGGAAACCAAACTCATTGATAAGATGGATCGCCGGTAATAAGGCTAAAAAGTACGACACTACGATCCTCTTCGACTATGATGGTGTTTTACAAGATTTATGGGGACTTCCAAGCGACAGCTATAGTATAATTATCCTTGATAAAAATCGTGTGTGTCGTGCAATATACCCCGGGAAGATTTCAGATTCAGAGATCGAGAATATCATAAAATTGGTCATTCAACTGACCAAAGAATAAATAAATACTTATATGTAATTTAATGGCCGTAATATCTCTATACCAGGGTATTCGAATAATTATAATATTTCAACTGTAATTTTAATATATCCCTTTTAAAACTTTTAGCGTTAAGGTACCCGGTAAAATTTTAAGTGAATCTTTCCCTTCAATATTCATTATAAATCTTATTTTCCACTCTCATATTTTCTAATTTTTTGATTTTTTTATTTTCAAACCTCGTCCGAAACCGTACACTCCTGTTTCATAATCGGTCATATTTAACATCTATAAAAATTCATTAACAAGAAGTTAAATATCTGATTTTCTGGTTTTTAATATCTTTGGCACACTTCATGATTTATCTTTACTAAGAAACAAAAAATAAATAAATGAAAACAATAACATTACATATTAGCATCCTCGCAATTTTTACCCTCTTATCTTTAAATATTCAGGCATCCACCAGTGAAAATAACAAAAAGAGTGTGGTTATTACAACAAGAGTAGAGGAATTAAAAGAAACTGAACTCAATTTCGAAAAATGGATGACAAAGCCATATGAATTTAATAATAGTACCGTATTTTCTGAAAATTACACACAGATCGAAGACTGGATGAAGACACAATTCTATTTTTCAATTGAAAATGATAACTCAGAAGAAAAGGAGATTATAATAGAAGATTGGATGAAAAATATATTTGATTTCGGGTATGAAGCAACTTCCTTTGATTCAGTCCTTGAGATTGAATCCTGGATGGGTGAAATATTTAAATAATTAATATAGAATTTTCTTTTTTAGGTTTATGTGGTTAGCAAAGAAGGGGTATTTCAGGAAGGAATACCCTTTCTTTTTTATAATTTTGAAAAAAATCAAAATGAAAAAAACTCTGATTATCCTTTCTGTTTTCTTCACTTTCTTCTCTTGTAATAGACCTTTTACAGATAATTACTTTGTCTTTTTACATCCAAATCCAGATAGGCCTATAATTCCTGAAGATTCAGTTATGTCTCTTCAACAAGGTCATATAAATAACATTAAGCGCTTATATTCTGAAGGAAAATTAACTGCAGCCGGGCCTTTTGCAATGGGTGGTGGCTTATTTTTTCTAAAAGCCTCCGATATAAATGAAGCACAAGATTATTTAATTTCCGATCCTGCAATAAGTGCTAAAAGGTTTAATATTGAAATCCATCCATTCATTTTTGAGACCGGTTCCATTTGCAAACTTGACTCTATGAATGACATGACCACCTATCAATTTTTACAATTCACTTCATTTGATAATAAAAAAATTTCTGAGAAGGATAAACAACTCTATCTGTCGGGTATTAATTTATTGAAAACTAAAGTGATAATGGAAGGTTTTTTCACAGATGTAAATGTACGCCTTCTAATTATTGATACTACGGGCATTGAAGCCTTTAATGAAAAACTCAGAGACTTGAAATCTTCATTTAGTAGTATGTTTAATATAGAAAATAAAAGTCTTTGGATTGCAAAAGGGACATTTTGCGAAAATAAGCAATAAATAAAAAAATCTTATCATAAGGAAAATACTTGTTTTTTTAATCTTTTCGTGCAATAAATGAACCTGCCTTCTCAGCCCTAATCACATGAATCCATTTTGGGATGCTATCGGTTAGAATCAAGATTACACAGATGATAATAATAACTGTAAATATCAGATTTATTGAGCCTTGTAAGCGGGTGCTTTCTACAAGAAACTGAGGGTAATACAGATTTTTTATATTAAGAATTCCGGCATAAAATGTAGTAAATCCAACAAAACTCATCGGAATAACAGTTACCCAGGCATACCTGGACCTTCCCCTGTTAATAATATAACTTGTTCCGATGGCAAGAGCTACGGTTGCCAATAATTGGTTGGCGGTCCCGAACATAGGCCATATTGTGACTACACTCCCGGTATATATAAAGTATGCCCAGGCAAAAACAACAATACCACTGGCAGCAATGTTTACCGGAAACCAAGTGGTCCTGCCAAATGGTTTATACACCCTTCCTATCCCTTCCTGTAAAATGAACCTGGCAATACGTGTTCCTGCATCTATAGTTGTAAGGATGAAAAGAGCCTCGAACATAATGGCAAAATGATACCAGTATGACATGAGCTTTCCCAGACCAGGAATGGCAGAAAAAATTTGTGCCATTCCTACAGCAAGCGATACTGCCCCACCAGATCTTCCTGCTAAATTTTCTCCTACTTCACGGGAAAGATTTTGAATATTTGATTCAGTAAAACCCATTGAATGCAGGTGCGGAAGGATAGCCTGGAATTTTTCCACTGGTACGTTAATCTGGAAATAATCTAAGGGGAAAAGACTTGTTGCAGCGATCAAGGCAAGTATACTTACAAAGCCTTCCGACAGCATTGAGCCTGCAGCCACCATCTTAATATGTGATTCTTTCATCAGCATTTTAGGAGTGGTCCCTGATCCTACCAAAGCATGAAAACCGGATATTGCCCCGCATGCTATAGTTATAAAGAGGTAAGGAAAAAGATTGCCTTTTATAATTGGCCCTCCTCCATGAACAAATGATGTAAATGCAGGCATTTTCATTTCTGGCATGACGATAATTATACCGGCTGCAAGCATTGCAATAACACCCAGTTTCATTATTGAACTCAGATAATCCCGCGGCGACAGCAATAACCAAACAGGTAAAACAGATGCGAAAAAACCATATATTGCCAGCATGATAGTAAGCGATTTATGGTCAAATGTAAACCAGCTGGCTAAAGGGGATCCGGGGATGAATTTACCGGCTATTACAGATAAGGTCAAAAGGAATACACCTATTATCGTCCCTTCAACTATTTTCCCCTTTCTGAATTTAAACATCCAGAAGCCCATTAAAATTGCAATCGGAATGGTTGAGGCTATGGTGAATGTGCCCCAGGAACTTTCAGAAAGTGCATTTACGACAACCATCCCCAAACCGGCTAAAGCGACTATGATAATAATTAGAATTGCTATTGAAGTAATAGTACCACTGAGTCGGCTTATCTCACTTCTGGCAATTTCCCCTAGTGATTTACCATCGTGACGTACCGAAGCAGTAAGAATTACCATATCATGCACTCCACCAGCAATAACTGCACCTGCTAATATCCATAAAAATCCAGGCGCATAACCAAATTGGGCTGCGAGTACTGGGCCTACCAGTGGGCCAGCACCAGCAATGGCTGCAAAATGATGACCAAACAATACCCATTTGTTCATAGGGTAATAATTCTGTCCATCGTATAACCTGTTTCCTGGCGTCGACCTTAAATCGTCAATTACTGCGACTTTAGCTGCAATAAAACTGTAATATAAACGATATGCTATTACAAAAATAAGGAGTGCAGCAATAACAAGGGGCATTGCATTCATGAATGCAAATATATTATTTCGGCACCCATTTACAAATTATGTTTGTGATCAATCTAATTCTTAGAAATATTAAACGTAATCCTTCTGAAGCTGATTCGATGGTGCAAAGTTTTCGCAATCTTCAGTTGCGTTTTATAATTGCGTCGATGCGCTTAAATTTATTAAATAGTGTTTAATAATAAGTTATGTGCAGTTCTAGTATTAAACTGATGTTAATCTAAAAGAAATTATCTGAAACAAAACCTGAAATTTTTGATAATTTTTATCCAAATTCAGGACCACAAATTAGATATTGATTACCTGAAACTCCCGGATATGGATTTTCTCTTTTATACATACGGAAAAATTGGCGTTGCTGATTAAATCCAAAGGAGTCTAGCCAGTGAATTATATCTTCTTTATCATTCAGCACATCCAGAATTACTGGTTTCTGAATAAGTCCTTTTAAAGAGTTGTAAATTAGCGCTTTAGCATCTATTTTTGTTTCAGCCATAACAGGACCGATATGGTGAAATATGCTTCCTTCCCTTCCCAAGGCAAAACCTATAAGCTTATTGTTTCTCTTTAATGTCCAAGCTTTTTCAGGGTAATTCTTGATTAAATGTTCAATAAGTTGAAATCTTTGAACCCCGAATACTAATTTATCGAAGGCAATAATTTCTTGTATATCAGTTAATTGAGCATGTTCGGGTAGTATGTTGTAATCATTTAAGGGCAGCTTGGTAAGGGATATATTTTCCATTCGGTTTATAACATATTCATTTTTAAAACCGAAATCTTTGTAAACCTGTTGTCCTGATGGTGTTGCATCGAGCTTAATTATACGACAACATTCCGTTCTTCTAAACATTTCTGTAAGAAGCACCCGGCTCACTCCCTTGCCCCTAAAGTTCTTATCGACCAGCACCATAGCAACCCAGGCAATTTCATTTGAATAATTAATAGCTGTGGATGTACCAATAATTTGGTTGTCAATTTCGGCGAGTAAACATATATTTTCCGGATTTTCAATGAGTAATTTCCAGTCTTTTTCCGTTTGGTTCCATTTTTCTGCCTCTGAAAGCCTCATTGCAGCACCTAAATCGCTTAAAGTTATCGGTCTTATTGTTATTGGCAATTCATTCATCTGTATATATATTTTAGCTATTTAATTATATGAACATGAACGTGCTTTTACTCTCCATGTGTTTTTAAACTTTATTCCTCAAGCACTTTCTTCCAACTGAATGCTCGCATTCACCTTACTAAATTCAGTTCTAGATTCATATATAAATTTAATTTATCTTATTTCTTAAGTGTATTATATTCTAAATGTTGAGAAATTCAGTGCAGAAATATTTTCTTATGACAGCCACCTGTCCAGGTTTTCATATACAAAAGCATCGTCATTCAAATGAGGATAAGCAGTATATACACGATCGATTTCTTCTTTTTGCCCTAAAGAAAGACCTTCATCCTTATTTAAAGTCCACAATCCTTCAAGCAGTCCCTGGCGACGAAGTACTTCATGAAGGCCAACGATACAACCCGAGAAGTTATTAGCAGCATCAAAAAACGCAGCATTACTATCTGTAATTTGCATTGCCAGAGTCAGTAATTGTTGAATGTCTCCCTTTAGGTCCGGACTTTTAATTTTTTCAAGTAAAGTAACAGCCGACCGTGTCCAAACGGCCCAATGTCCCAATAAACCACCAACTATCTTTTTCTTTATAATCTGATCTCCAATATTAATATTATATTCCGTCAATAAATCCACTAAAATATTATCATCGTTGCCCGTATATAGGGCAATTTTATCAGCCCGACCGGAATTGGCCACACCACGAATCACATCCAATGTTTGGTAACGATTGAAGGGGGCAATTTTAATGGCAATCACATTTTCAATAGTTGAAAACTCAGACCAAAAATTTACATCCAATTTTCTTCCTCCAACTGCTGGCTGCAAATAAAAACCTATAAGTGGAATTATTTTCGCTACTTGTTTACAATGTTCGATTAAGGTATCGTTCGTGGCTTCTTTAAAGGCTGCCAGGCTTAATAAAACAGCGTGATAGCCATTGTCAAGTGCTAATTTGGCTTCGCTTAGTGCCTGGTTTGTATTACCAATAACCCCCGCAACCCGGATAATTGGTTTTTGAGCACGTCTTGCAAAACTGTCAATTTCTTCTTTTGCAATTTCCAGCAATGGTTTATATAAATTAAACTCCGGTAGACGAATTTCAAACTGTGACGTATGAACAGCAACAGCTACCCCTCCAACACCGGAATCTAAATAATACCTCATGATTGCACGTTGGCGACGAATATCTAATTTCCTGTTTTTATCCAATGCTAAAGGCAGCGCAGGGATAACGACTCCTTTATGAAGTGCGATTAAAACATCATCGGGCAATTCTGAGTGATTCATGGCAGTATATATTAATATTTCCCATCCCTTGCTTCAAAATGGGTCGGTTTTCCTAGTATTTTTTTATCTTTTTTTAGCCAGTCTGCTGTCCAATTAATGACCTGTTCAGTCGATATTTTTGGATGACCAAATAAATTATAAGCCATACCGGAATTGTTAAGAAGTGCTGTTTTTGCTTCTTCATTAATGAATTTGGGTTCTACTCCAAATAATTTTCCAAATTGTTGGGCAACCTCACGGACAGAGAGGATTTCAGGACCAGTAATATTTAATATACTGGCAGGACTTGCGGCCTTTTCAAGAGAGCGAAGGACCATATCATTTGCATCACCCTGCCATATTGCATTGAAATATCCCATCGCTAAATCAACTGGCATATCAGATTTCACTTTTAAGGCAATATCTACCAATACTCCATAACGCATTTCAACTGAATAGTTCAGGCGTATGAGCGTAACCGGTGTTTTACTTTGAATACTCCCAAATTCAAATACCCGCTCTCTTCCAAGGCACGATTGTGCATACTCCCCAACAGGATCAGGTGTATCGGTTTCGAGCGAACCACCCGATTCCACAGGAACAAGTGGATATACGCAACCTGTTGAAAATGCAACTATCCTCGAGCTTTTAAAGTGATCAATTACCAACCCGGGCATATATGCATTCACAGCCCATGTCACTGAAAGGTTTTCTTCAGATCCAAATTTCATGCCGGCTAAAAAGTACACATTTTTAATGATTGGCAGGGTTCTCATAAATCCAGCATCTAATAAATCTCCGGAAATAGTTTCGATACCCATCTTCTCAAGCTTTTTCTTAGCGGCTAAAGATCTAAAGCGAGATACTCCTATAATGCGTTTTTTAATTCCCGCCGTTTCACAGGCACGCTTTGCCATATGGGCCAACGATGGCCCTATTTTTCCTGCAATGCCAAGAAATATTATATCCCCGTCAGTGTGATCAAACATTCTTACGGTTTCGTCCGAGGGCCTTGAAATAAGTTCTTCCAATTGCTCTTCGGTGGATATTATTTCAGGATAGTAATTCATTTAAAACCTCCATTTAAATAGCAATTTCTATATTTTTTTGTATTTGTTTAATGCAACGACATTTTTCATAAACATTCTCATTCCTGTTAATATAATTATAAACTTAAGGAATCTAAATTGGTTCAACTTTGTCAGAAAATTTTTTATTTTTCAATAACCTGACTACTTGTGCTTATTAATTAACATTTGAATATTTTGAAATATTGGATGATCTGGAAAAAGTAAGCTGCTGATTGTAAGATGGTTTCCCAACAAAGACCGAAACTGGCTTTTCATCTAATCTAAACGAAGTAAGTACATTTAACAGCAAAAAAAAAGCCCCTCCTGCTTCGGGGAAGGGTTTTAAGTTAGTGGGGTGGAAGATGGGGCTCGAACCCACGACCTTCGGAACCACAATCCGACGTTCTAACCAGCTGAACTACATCCACCATTTTAGGATTGCAAATTTAAATAATTTTTTGACGCCTATAAGTCTTTAAGAGAAAAAACTCATTCTTTTCATGAACAAAATATTCATGGAATTCCAAATAACGATTCTACTTAGTCAACACATGTAATCTTCAGTATTTAATTTACAAACCATCGAGAATGGTAGTTCCATTATTTCCTGGATCAGACTGAAGACTGCCGAATATCAACTCCTTATAATCCAAGATCAGCAGTCCACAAACCTTAATTGCAGTGACTTCAATACATTGAAGGACCTTCAACCCTCATCCTCGTATCTTCCATATACCACTGAATAATCAATGAGTTATATAAATTACCATGTATGCGAATTTTCTTACCACTTAATGCCAAATCATTTACCATTATCTGCGTTATCTCATTGTAAAATAAATTATCCTGTTTTGTCATAAAAAATCGAGAAATATAATCAGGAAGAAAATATTTAATCTTGTTTTTAAGTTTCTGCTTTTTTAAAGCAGTTTCAGTAGGTTGAAGCTCGGTTTCAAAATTCAATCCGAAGGGTTCAAAAAATTCATCACAAAGAATATCATTATATAAATATTTATTAATCTTTACGTGAAGGGGAAGCTCCTTAAAGAAATTAATGATCTCTTTGTCCCAAAACGGAAATCTGAATTCATATCCAAAAAATGTATACGTTGTGAGTGAATTAAAATTAAATTTTGCAAGCTTCTCTTTAAAATCCCAGTCCTCGTGAATTGAATATGAAAGGGCTTGATTTCCTGTGAATTTCTCCTCAATAGACTTTTGAATGCGGCGGAGTATTCTGTCATAATCTTTCGATTTCGGCCGCATATAGCAATACTTTACCTTGAAAATATTATTAGTCAGATCCCACAAGTTTTCAAAAAGGCTCAGGTTTCCATACTTGAATAACTGGCTTCCTCCAAGGAAATCACCAGAATGACCAGGTACAAAAATACTGTCATCAGGAATTAGACCTTTTTCTTTTAAATATTTGACTGCAAAATACTCTTGCATAAAAAACATACTCACCAGGTTTCCTGCATAAGTATAATAATTTTTAAAATTTTCATCTTCGAGAAACCCGGCAATAAGTTTATCAGTATATTCAACATATATCCACTTAAATCCAAGAATTTCAGAGACTTTCCTTGACACTTCAATTTCAGGGTTTGCGAGCCTTCCGTATGTGAAACAAATCACCTTTTTATACTCATATTTTTTAAGTATTACAGCTATCAGCCTGCTATCAAACCCTCCACTAAGTGGTAATATAACTGTTCTCCCTCCCAGACTTGCAATAAATCTTTTAAAAGCATTATTAAAAATTTCAATTCCTTCAATTCTTAATTCCTCATATTCTATTTCTTTTACTTTAGAAATTCTGTAGGTGTAATAGAATTTTTGCTTAATATCCTCGGCCTTAAAATCAATTATTTCGCCTGCCTGAATCTGCCGAATACCTTTAATCAGAGTTTCATCACCAGTAACAAAACCTGTTGCAAGAAATTCAATAGAAGCAAGTTCATTAAGTTTATCCTTCCCATCTTTATCAAGGAGTTCATATGCACTATCTGAAATAATCCATCCTTCCTTGCTTTTTTTATAAAACATGGGAAATGCTCTGATGCAGTCACATGCAGCATAAAAATTATCACCATTTTTATAAATTACACTAAAACAACCATTTGCATATCTCACTCTTTCTTCAAAATCATAAAAGGATTCTATTCCCGAAAAATAGTTCGTTAACGTCACTCCAATATACAACCGCTCATGAAGGTCAAAAAGATATCCTTTAACACAGAGAGTTTCAGTCTTAATCCAACTAAAACCACTTTGATTTTTCAGGAAAATGTTACTATGCATTTAAAATATCCCTAATTAATTTGTGATAATGAGGGATTATTGCTCCCCTGTTAAATTTTGAAACTGCATCCTGCCTTATCCATTCAGGATTATAATTCAAATAATGAAAATACAAATTTTCCATAGCTTTTTCAAGTGCCTCAATATCTTCAGGTTCAATGAGTATTCCATTTCCAGCCTTTATAATTGTTTGTGGCCCCCCTGATTTTGTTGCTATAAGTGGAAGTCCAGTCATTGCTGCTTCAATAAGGACAATTCCAAATGACTCGAAACGACTTGCTAAAACAAATATATTGGATCTCTGCATTTCATCTCTTACTCTCTCCCTGCTTATGCGTCCAAGAAAACTGACCCTATCAGAAATGCCAAGATCAGATGCAAGTATCCTGAGAGATTTTTCCTGACTCCCCTTTCCTCCAATCCTCAGGAAAAATTCGCCTTCTAAATTATCTGTTAAGCTCGCAAATGCTTGAAGCAAAGTATCAAATCCTTTTACTTTTTCAAGCATACCAATACTTAAAATAATAAAGGGCTGTTTCTCCTTTTTATACTTTGGAATATAAAAAAAATCACTGTCAATAATATTTGGTATTACCGAGAGATTACTCTCAGATAATTTAGCGAGTTTTTGAATACCTTCCTTCAAGGATTCACTGACACATACAATGTGATTAGCAGAATTAAAAGCCCTAGATATAATATCAGAATACCAATATTTCAGAAATGATGAAGCGTGTATGTTATTTCCTATAAATCTCCCTCTATGTTCAACCAAAATAAATGGGATTGAATATTCTCTTTTTATCCTTTCAGCCAAAAGACCAGCCCATAACACACTGTGAACAATTATTATATCAGGTTTCCAATGATTACGACAGAAATTCTCAAAATGCCTCATAGATTTATTTATCCACCTGAACATATTTAGCCTCTCTGTCCATGGCAGTTTTATCATTGAAGTCCGGGATACAAGAACTTTATTTTCATAACGTTCCCTATTAAACCAAGAAGTTACAATGTCTTTAAATCTGTGTGAGGAAAGACCAATAATCCGTGTGACCAGAATACTTATATCAAATTCTTCCGATATAAGCATCTCTGAATGCTCCTTAAAAAACCAGCCTCCATCCGGTGGATACCAGGATGGAATGATTAAGACTTTTATTTTCGGAGATGTGCTCAAGATAAAATATATAATAATTTATAAGTTATGAAGTTATGAAGTTATGAAGTTATGAAGTTATGAAGTTATGAAGTTAATGAAATGAGCATTTTAAAGTTATTCTGAGTTTTTGATAAAAAAATCTTTTCAAAGTTCATTTTCAAAACTCATGAATTTCATCTGAAACAAAATCTAACTCTCCTGGTAAGAGTTTATTAAATTTCTCCTTGTTAATGGCCGTTCTTGCCAGGTAAAGATACCAATATAAACCATACGCGGTAAATAATAAACCTACAATACTGAATAAGATTAATGCAAGGTATAAATCCTTGAAAAATATTCCAGTCAGTAGGGCTGGTATCCTGACAAGTAATTTAAAAATATCTAGCCACATTGCTTTTTTTTGCCTTTTAAGCATATCCGGCAGGAATGAAATTGGCGAAGAAATAAATACAACAAACAGCCATGGCAGAAT
>CAZKMG010000009.1:0-1952 GCA_964553465.1 uncultured Bacteroidaceae bacterium | reverse complement strand
TCCGGACATAACCCATCTAGTACCAAAAACAAATCTGAAAATCATTGGGGCAAAGAATCCGGCAAGCAGGAAAACTGGTAATCCGAATTTAAATAATGAAAAGACCATTTTTTTGATATCCTGGTATATTTCCAATCCCTGATTGTACCTCGAAATAACCTGCTGAGAAAATACCTGTGTAAACGATCCAGTAACCAGACTCATTGGGCGGAACACGATAAGGAATCCTAGAGAATATAGTCCGACTTCCTGTGCAGAGTAAAAGTAACTTATTACAAAAATCGGTAAATTACCGGAAAAATTGTTGGTGAGGTTATGGATCATATTATATCTTGGGAAAAAAGAATATTCAAGTGCCATGATTTTGATTTGTGAAAACCGGATTTCTTTAAGTTTTGCTAATTCTCTGCTGGTAAATCCCCATAAATAAATTATGGCTCCAATAACTTGTCCAGCAATAGTCCCTATAATCAATCCAGCCCCCGGAATAAATATATTACCAGTGGATACTTTAACTGCAGAATTAGTAATTGATTGACTTACATTAGATAATGCCATCCTTGAATATTGTTTTTGCCTGTTGGAAAGAAATGAAAATGTCTGAAATATACCGATCAGGAATGTTGACAAAGGAATATAATATAACCATCTCCCTATGTCTGTGTTCCCCAATAAGGATGTAATATTATCGCTGAAAACTATGATAAAAGCCAAGATTAATGTGCTGATAATAAAAGATATAATGACAGATAGAATGGCAAGATTGATTGCTCCGCTATTTTCACGGGGCAACATAATGGCTGCTTCATATTTTCCTGTACATAGAATCCCCGTAATTGTAATTATACTCAAATAAAGAGCAAAAGTACCATGTTCAGAAGGAGAATAAATATCCGTAAGGATTGGATAGATGAGTAAAGAAATAAGTTGTGCAACGGAAGTGGCAGAAATTAATATTAAAACACTTCTGAAAAACTCATTTCCTTTAAAGTACTGTATAATCTTCGGCATTATTTTCCAGGTATCACTTCTTGCCGGCCTCAAGTTATAAAAATTAAATATTAATATCTCTATTTAAGAACCTTATATTAAAATATATATGATAGTATTTATCAGATCCTTTATTTGGCATATCCTTTGCTTATAAAGGAATTTGTAAAATATTTTATATTTGAATCTTAATTTTATTAATATGAATATTTCAAGATCCTCAAATCCAGTGCTGGGAAATAATACCTTCCGAAACCTATCGAATACTGGGGACATTTCATCAGTTATGACTATTCAGGGAACCGTGAATAAATCAATTTTACTTGTTCTGTTAGTTGTTCTATCAGCATCATACACCTGGAAAATGATGACCGAAACCCCACAACCTGCCATGATGACATACATGATGGTTGGTGCTTTTGGGGGATTTATAGTTGCACTTGTTTCAATCTTTAAGAAAACCTGGACTCCTATAACTGCTCCCGTTTATGCAGTACTTCAGGGTTTATTCCTTGGAGGTATATCCTCCATGCTTAATACCCAATATCCAGGAATAGTAATACAGGCTGTTGCCCTGACTTTTGGAACCATGTTCGGACTTTTGTTTGCCTATAGATCAGGATTAATAAAAGTTACTGAAAACTTCAAACTTGGGGTGGTTGCTGCAACAGGGGGAATTGCAATTGCCTACTTATTTTCGTTTATACTGGGCTTGTTTGGAATAAACATAGGATTCATGCACAATAATGGTCTGATTGGAATAATTATAAGTATAGTCATTGTAATTGTTGCAGCTCTAAACCTTGTTCTGGATTTTGATTTTATTGAAAAGGGGGCAGAAGCAGGGGCTCCAAAATACATGGAATGGTATGCAGCTTTCGGGTTACTCGTAACACTCGTATGGCTTTATTTGGAAATCCTGAGATTACTTGCCAAACTTAACAGCCGAAGATAAAAACTCA
>CAZKMG010000008.1:0-26641 GCA_964553465.1 uncultured Bacteroidaceae bacterium | reverse complement strand
AGGATCACAAAAAAGGCCCTTTTGCCACCTGGGATACTCAACAACCGCAGTTCCAACAATCTCGCCATCACTTGTGTCCACAACAACTGATCGGACAGAATCTGTTCCAAAATCGATGCCGATTACATATTCCTTTGCCATTTATTTATAAGATTTTAATTTATTTTGTTTTGTCCTGGCCATAATATGCATCCTTACCATGTTTTCTTTGAAAATGTTTATCAATGAGAAACTTTTCAATCGGTACTTCTTTCCCTAATAATATCGTATAAAAAGCCATTCTAGCGATCTCCTCAAGAGCTATTGCATTATAAACAGCGTCTTCGGGATCTTTTCCCCAGATGAAAGGCCCATGAGAGTTAACCAGTATTGATGGTATTGTTAACGGATCACACCTGCCCAATCTCTCAATAATTACTTTCCCGGTGTTGAACTCGTATTCTGAATTAACTTCATTTTCTGTAAGTTGCCTGGTACAAGGAATCTCTCCGTTAAAAAGATCTGCATGAGTCGTGCCAAATGGTGGAATATTTATACCAGCCTGCGCCCACGAGGTCGCAAACGTGGAATGTGCATGAACAATTCCACCCAGGCTGGTATAATTATTATACAGAATTATGTGTGTGGGGGTATCGGTGGATGGATTGTTTGTTCCTTCAACGACCTTACCTGTAATATTGACGACCACCATATCGGATGGTTTCATCGAATCGTAACTTATCCCGGAGGGTTTGATGACAATTAATCCGGATTCAGGATCCTTCCCGCTCACATTACCCCAGGTATGTATAACAAGCCCTCTCTTAACAATATCAAGATTTGCCTGAAATACTCTTTGTTTTAGTTTATCCAGCATAATTTTGTAATTGGTATTTAATCAAAGTATTATTGGTCAGGTTTTAAGTCTTGCAAAGAATTGCAGCTATTATAAAAGAAGGATAAATTTAATGAATGCTTTTTATATTTGGTTCAATTAATAATACAGTTGTCTACAAAAGATTTATTATTTTTTTAACCTGATCCTTTTATAAACTTACTTAGCTTGTGTGAAATCCTTTGAGGGACTTCGTGGTAAACCTTTTTTACTGCAGAGGAGTCACAAAGTCCATCACGTAGTAATCCAAAGAAATAAAGCCATTTAATTAGATTTGTAGATAATTCTCATATGATTTGGATTATCTTGATTTTACCAGCAAAAGGTTTCGGAAATCTCAATATTATCGATTTAACAAGAGATATTCCTGGACTTCTGAAAATCAGAAAAACTATTTAATCCCTTCTGCAATATGATAATATATTTCGTTCCATTTCAGCTCATTTCTGTATTCAACCAGATCAAATTTTCTATCAATATGAAGGTATTCTATTCCCATCATACCTGCGAAGTCTTCCATATATTCTGCATTAACAGAAGTACTGAATCCTGTATGATGTGCTCCACCAGCCAATATCCATGCTGTAGCTGCTGTCTTCAGATCAGGAAGAGGCTTCCACAGTATACTTGCAACAGGGAGTTTAGGCATATCCGGACATTTAACAACTTCGACCTCATTTACAACCATTCTGAACCTGTTTCCCAAATCAATAATTGACGCATTTATTGCATTTCCTAATGCTGATTTAAATACAAGTCTTGCAGGATCACCTTTACCTCCGATGGAGAGAGGATGTACTTCAATTGACGGCTTACCCAAAGCGACTGAAGGACAAACCTCGAGCATATGGGCACCAAGCACTTTCATCCCTTTTGGATCGAAATGGTAAGTATAATCTTCCATAAAGGATGTGCCACCTTTAAGTCCGGATGCCATCACTTTCATCGAACGGACAAGTGCGGCAGTCTTCCAGTCACCCTCTGCACCAAACCCGTATCCTTTCGACATTAATCGCTGAACTGCCAGTCCCGGAAGCTGCTTCAACCCATGAAGATCTTCAAATGTTGTTGTAAATGCTTTGAAGTTTCCTGCTTTCAGAAAAGTTTCCATTCCAATTTCAATTCGGGCAGCTTCTTTAAGAGTTTCGGAGTCCAAAACAGATTTGGTAAGCTTATATTCATTTTTATAATCAGCAATAAGTTTTTTTATTGCATTTGCTGAAACTTCATTTACAGATTTAACCAGGTCACCGACACCAAAGCCATACACTGAATAACCCATTTTCAACTGAGCAGACACCTTATTCCCTTCAGTAACTGCAACGTCCCTCATATTGTCACCGAACCTGGCTACCTTCATTGACTGGGCATCGGCATATGCTGCTGCCACTCTGAGCCAAACTGCAATCCGGTCTATTACTTCGAAATCCTGGTAATGCCCGACAACAACTTTCCTGTTTAATCTCATACGACTTGTAATAAAGCCATACTCTCGGTCCCCATGGGCTGCCTGGTTAAGGTTCATAAAGTTCATGTCAATGTCTTCCCATGGGATATCCCTGTTAAGCTGGGTATGAAGATGAAGGAATGGTTTATGAAGAATAGAAAGACCCCGGATCCACATCTTGGCAGGGGAAAACGTGTGCATCCATGTAATGAGACCGATACAGTTTTCTGAATTATTGGCTTCAGCACATAATTCAGTGATTGAATCTGGAGTGGTAAGTATAGGTTTGAATACAATCTTAACCGGGATCTTTGTCGATTTATTAAAGGTTGAAACTATTGTGGATGAATCCGCTGCAACCTGTTTAAGTGTCTCAGAGCCATAAAGATGCTGACTTCCGGTTACAAACCAAGTTTCAAGTTTATTAAAGGTATCCATGTGGTTAAAAATTAAATTACTCTATTCATTGATCTGTCAAGTGACTTCCCTCAGAAACAGATTTAAAACTTTAGCATCTGTAATTATCAGGTAAAATCAAAACGTTTCTTCGGAGTCATCCTGAAATCATAACCTTGCCTTCATTGATTAAATGAAAGGTTTAAAAGAAAACTAAATTATTCTATGATTCTGATCTCCACTTCCGGCAAAAAGGCTATAAAGTATTTTTTACTTTGAAAAGTAAGAATCAGGGATAGTTCACCAGGTTTTTCTACTAAATTATCTACTGTTACTGCAGGTTCATTACCACTTTTAAAAGGAACAAGTAGCGTAATATAATTAGTTTTTGTGCTTTTTAAACTGGTTGTAGCGATCGTATGATAATGGTCTGGTTCACCATGTTCAGGAGGGGCATCAGGAAAACCTTTGATCTGGGTGAAATTTAATTTTCCTGATTGTAAAAACCGGACATTAAGACGTGCGTCACCCTGTGAAATATTGATCATTTTATTATTATCATCGATTTTCATCTCTGAAAGTGAGTGGAGCCACCATTCAAAATTAACTGGTTTTGGAGCTTCGAGTTCGTCAAATAGCACAAAAATACCTGGTTTAATATGTACTACATGACGATTAAATACATTCAACAAACCTTTGTATGCTTTTGAGGCATCACCTAAGGTATAGTCATAGAAATCCCGGGATTCGAATTTCACAATTTCTCCATATGCAGTTGCGTCTTGAAATGCCTGACCCTTCCCGCCGTCAATTGTTACAGTGTTTGCAGATCTTGTAGCGTAACTCCATTTCTTGTTATGTTCAGAATTCCACCAGGGATAATAACCGCTCGCGATGGCTAGTGCCTCACCAAAAGCTTCCAGGGTGAATGCATTCTGGTCAGGCCGTGAATGACTGATTGCACCATAAGGATCGCTATGAAATAGAAAGTGTATATCATCTCCGGCATTGCCCAATACCGTATGTAGTGAAACCAGTCCGACACCTGGAAAATACCTGGCTTGTGGGAGACCCGAAGGTGATTTTGGGATTATCCTGTCATTCTTAAGTATGATCCCTAAGATACTTTTACCCGGGCCTGAACCTGTAAATTCAGCATACCAGCGTGCATAAGGATTATTCATCAATGAGGACAGTTGATATAATAATTCTCCCCGGTTTTGCAATTCATACTCTGAGGATATATTGGAGGGGGGAAGATGCTGAAGATCTCCGAATGGGGACATTTTTGCGTAGGGAGGGTTTGTATAAATATAATAATACGGGAGGTTTGTAAAGAATTCCTTTTCAGTCAGGTCAATTCCGGTCGCCTTTTGAAGTGCAGTGATAAAATGAAGGCCAACAGTTAAATATAGATTACCATATGCAGGACCTTCATGCCATCCTCCGTCATCCTTTCCCCAGGTTGGATAAAAATTCCAGTAAACAGTAAGTACATATCTTAACCAATCCTCTGCTTCGGGCCATTTATCAGCAAAGCACAAGGCCCCTTCTGCTAAAATACTGCACATTCTTGCTGAATGACTCTGATAATTATAGGAATAGTAAAGGGTGTTATATTTCAATAATTTATACAAATAACTTAACCTGAATTTCATAACTTTTTCCACCTTTTCTTTTTCTTCCGGACTGAATAAATCGTAAGTCCAGTCATAGGTGCTTACTCCTTTATAAAGCATCCACATGGCTGCTTCATTATTTGCATAATATTCTGAAGGACCTAAGGGATCCCAGCTAAAAAAGTGAAGTATTCTTCTTTTTGCTTCTTCCCCATATTTTTCATCTCCCGTCAGGAGATAAAGGGCTCCGAACTTTTCCATCATGTTCATAAAATAGCGGGTGAAAGGACAGGTTTCATCCTGATATTTCGCACCGACGTCTGCGCCAGGAGTTTTTAAAAACTTGAGAATGGAATCCGTGGCAGGAACTTCTGCAATGAGAGCTTCACCGATATGCTCATCACAATCCTTTGCTACAGCAGAAGTTAGCTCTTTCAAATCACCATATTGTGCTCTATAACGGTATGCACCCAATTCATCTTTAAGGATGAAAAGTCTCGGATGGATGTCCGGAATGGATTTCATTACAAACTTTATCCCTGGGTAATTCCAGATTTTTGCTTCAGAAGTTACTGTGAACCTGCGTGGTTTGCTGTATATAATTTTGCCCGAAGATAATGTAGGATATGTATCGTGATCATTAATACCCTTTTCCATGCCATATCGCCAATACCACTCACCTTTTCCTCCTTCTACCCCATATCGCCAAAACCATTCACCCGGTTCCAGTGATTCTTCGAGTGCATAGGTACTTATGTCAATTCCCCTTCTGGTTATTACATTACTTTTAAATTCCTTATCCTTGGCGATCTGGAGGATATAAATAAAGTTACCGCTGACAGGTTCTATGGGCACCCATACAAAAGGAGGAGGATTTAATGTAACAATACTTCCATCCTCAGGAGAATAAGATAATTGGCGCGGTTGTGAACGTTTATCAATCTGAGAAATTATTTCCTTACTTCCAGGCTGGCCATAAAAATCCAGGGGAAAGAAAAAACCTATAATTACAATACTTAAGAGGAGGTTGAAATTTTTCATATTATACTTATTTTGATTTAAATAACAGATAAAACACCTTTGATGTATCCTATTGACTCAGCTGCTCCAGGTAATGGGTCTTTGCCATCTTTTTCATATTCGAGTGAAACAATACCTGAATAGTTAATCTTTAGAATAGTACGCAGTATACCCGGGATGTCCAGGATACCTCTTCCAACTTCAATAGGATCAATAGCTTGTGTAATAGATCTAATGTCTTTAATATGCACATCCAATAACCTGTCCACACATTTCTCTAAACATTCGGAAGGATCAACACCCGAGCGTTTTGCATGTCCAACATCAATACCCAACCCAATACGGTGATCAAGACTTCTTATTTTTTCGTAAGTAACTATTGGAGAAGGGAAATTTTTATCTTCCGGCCCATGATTATGAATAGCAAGCATGATATTATACTCCTTTACTTTTTTATTTAATAGCTCAAGCATACCTGACTCCGGTTGAGTCACAATAATTTTCATCCCGGCGGCTTTGGCATATTCAAAGACCTGGTTGACCTCATTCTCATTTTGTAAGACGACTACGCTACATCCATACAGATCCAGGCCTCCCGCCCTGACTTTTTCTGATGCGGCTATAATCTCATCTTTGGTACTTTCCAGGGGCAGATGAAAACTTTTCAATGCAATATATTTTAATCCCAGCCTCTGAGTCATTGAAATAGTATCATCCAGACTGAAATCTCTGAATGTATAAGATGCAAGTCCAAGCTTGATTCTCTCATTTGCTTCTTTTTTTGATATGTGTTTTTGAGTATCTAAACTACCAAAAACGCCTGAATATGAGCTAACTGCAATACCCAAGGCTGCTGATTTGATAAAAATTCTTCTGGATGTTTTTGTTGGCATAATGTTTTGTCTCCTTTTATTTCAAACTATTAGATATTTTTATATTTCTTTTCTTAAGTCAGATATTATTGTTTTATTAAAATTTGATTTTATTATCCAAATAATCTAGATAAAAATAGTTGTTTAGCAATTTAGGTATTAAATATTTATTTAATTTCATCTTTAATACAGCGAACAGAAAGTCCTTGATGTACATTAAGTTCCCCATTCGCAAGGTAAAGATATTTCTTTGCGGAATTCCAAACAGCCCTTTTATCTGTTCCCGAAGACGACCACCATATTCCAAATCTTCCAATGCTCATAAAACCACCAAAATGGTCCCGGTAACCAGCTGCCTGCGGTATAAAACCGTTATTGTCAGATTTGCCAGCTGCCACAGTTTTCCCGGGAGGAAGACCAGATATTTTTTGATATCCAACTGTACTCATTTGTTCATTCATGTAGTCAATAAGAAATGTCCAATCTTCAGCGCTTGACACATGCCAGCCTTCAGGACAAACCTTCCCTGTTTTCACTGCATTCCAATTATATAATTTACCATATTGATTTTCATAAGCTGCGGAATCATTATTATACCATGTATAAGCTCCAGTTGAATTGCTGTCCCATAAAGCATTGTTGTCACGAGGTTCAAATATCCGTGTGCCATCCTTGTATCTGCTTGCCCTGAGGTTTTCAGACATCCAGGTTTGGTCACCAATCTTTACTGCTAGATAATTATTTCCATCGATATCAGTAAGCTTTTCATATGGAATTAGCATTGTTTTTTCTAAGTAATGTTCTTCTGCATCTATAAATGCTTTTTTTAGTGTATCCTTTTCGATTTCCTGATACGGAACAGGAAGACCGATGCGTACCCACTTTTTGGTAATTGCAAGAAGATTCGAAGGAATCTCTCCATCCCATCCCTGGATTATACCTTCAAGTTCGCCATTGTTATTTGTCCAGAAAGCAAGGTCGATCCGTTCATTAAGTTGAATAATAAAATCTCCGGTTTTAAAATATTTAAGTCCTCCAGCAGCTAGAGCCTGAACACGACCTTTTCCATTTAGCCTCACGGCAGCCACTCCAACAGCATCAAAAATTACTACGTGTTTCCCAATTTTCTTTTCAGATTTAATTATATCTCCTGATGCATCATTGGTTCCTGCCACCTGGATAAGCGTGCCATCTATCAGGTGACAGAATCCGGTGGTAGGAGGAGTTTGGGAAGTATGTCCAAAACCCTCCATAATTCGTGAAGCAGGTGTTTGAAGGTCTATTTTTCGCTTTTTTAATATTTTAGGAATTTCCAATACCACTGATTCAATGCTGCTTGCAATAGCCATTGATTTTGGCAAAGTCGCATTCCCATTAAAAGTTTTACCATTAAAATCTTTTAACCAGTTCCCTATCTTAAAAAGACGGGTTTTACCTTTGGATGCCTCATTGAAAAAAATTGAGGTTGATAATTTTTCAAATTCAGGATTATAGAGGACAACTGCTGCATATCGCTGATCTCCATACTTTATCCACCCATTATTATCAATTATTAAATTTTTATTTTCAATTTCGCTGGTTGGAATTAAATCTGTCGGAATACCCATACTCCAAAGCCTATCTACCAGTTTCATACCTGTATCTTCAAAATAAGGACCGGCCCAATTCATTGTGGAAGCATGTCCAAAAACCACTGCAACCGGACAATCAAGGGGAACTGGATCAATAAAATTCAACAAACGGATTCTGGTCTCTGCACGTACATAATCACTCCCTAAAATTCCTTTTACACCCAGCTTGGATGGCAGATTATTAACCCTTCCTCCAGCCAGGGCAGAGCACCAGAGCTCTGTTACATAATCTTCTGCATTAATCGAACCCTGGGGTAATCCGAAGCGATAAAACATATTATACCAAACCGGACTCCTCCATTTCTTTGCAAGGGCTGTCCTAATGGAAAAGGGAGTAATCTCATCGGTTTGGGCCCAATCACGTCTTACAACCCACCAATCAAGGCCATTCTTTTTATATTCCCGACGCTCAGGAAAAGGGAACCAAGTAGGATGTACAGCAACGATAGCTTCAGGACCGAAGATTTCTTTCACAGTGTGATAAAAATCATCCTCCAAAGCACCATTTTGTTGCCATGACATTTCTCTAAAATGATTGATCGCCAAAAGTCGCTCATTCTCCTTGCCCTTTATTCCCTTATACATTAACAAAATATCGTTTAAAAGGTCCCGGCCACCTGTTCTTTTTGAATATGCATCGGACCGATATTTGGTAAACCAGAATTCATTGTATGTGGATTCTCCGAAAAGTGCCGGTGGAAACCCCCATTCATCTTTGTGTGCGCCCGCTAACGGAACATCAGCATATTTACGAATAATTTCTTCCTGGAAATCCATAATATGTGGTGCAAATACATCGGGATATAGATAAGTAAATGCAACCGTTACAATAATATTTGAAGAGATGCTTAACTCCTTGGTTGGAACAATTATATCTACCAGATCTTTCGTGGCAGCAGTAACTGTACAAGTTTTGGAAATATCTACTAATGAAAGGGGATCAATTGTTCCTTCGGGTGTCAGAATATAAGAATAAGCCTTGATGAACGATCCTGAACGGGTTATATACGGATTAAAATAATGATCCTGTAATAATCGGCTATGGATAACAACATCAATAGAATCGCTCTCTTCAGGTTTAAATTCCCGAACCACTAACATCTGCTGCAGTTCATCTGAATATTTGGCCTCGAAAGTGGGAAGAGCCATTCTGACATCCAGGTCTGGAACTATTGAAATGCCTTTTTTTTCTGAATACTCTGCTAAGGCTTTAATCTGATCATGAACCTCATTGTCCATAATGTTTTTGTAACTACCTAAACTTCTTAAATTAACTAGAACATTGAAAGGGGAATAAATGCTTGTCAGATCTATATTATTATAATTCAAACCCCAAGTTGCCAAAGACGGTACAACTTTTTTTAATACGAAAGTTGAATCCACGTAACTAGGCGTATTGATTTGAAATCCGGGAGATGTTTTCTGACAAAAAATTTGAATACCATAAAACATTAAAAGAAATAATGGACAAAATGATAATAACTTATTAGTTCTCATACTTCTTATTTTAAAGTAGAATTCACTTAATAGATCACAATATTTATAATAATTTCATATTTATCCAATGGATCAAAAAACTTTTTTGTCAAGCACTATTATCGGTAAATTACAATTATTTTTATTAGTTGTTTAATTTGGGATTTTTAGCAAATCATTAATAAGAATTGTCCGATGCGTAATTATTCATTAATTTATTTATAAAAATCAATTTCAAATTTCATTTAATTATCAGTTTTAAATTCTAAACAAACGGTGGTGTAATAAAAATTAAAGCTATGTTAAAATGATAATTCAATTAGTTGAAATAAGATATTTTACCCACATTGATATTATGATTTTTATTACAAGCAATTTATCAAATAAAAATCAATTTATTGCCGACCGTCCGGAATTATCTTTATATTGATGGGAGATTGGGTACCGAAATATATTTTAAACAAAAGTTAAAGGACTCAAATGTAGTATAAAGAATTTACTGAATTGAAATACTTTGACATTAACAGATAAACAGACCAACAAATGGACACAAAATCTTTGTGCTTAAGCTTTGCATTATTTTTTTTTATTGTCCAGGGTATCCTATCCCAGGATGATATTTCTTCAAAAATTACTTCGACAGCTATTGATAACCGCATTTCCCAGATAAGAATGGGAGATATTACTATTATGACCAAACCGGGTGCAGATGTTAAAGTTCAACAACAACGTCATGAATTCTTGTTTGGAACTGCTATTGCAAATGGTCTGGTAGAAGAGAGCAAAAATGCTTTTTCACCTGAAGACAGAAAAATGTTTCTAAAAATACTTTCCGAGAATTTTAATTATGCGGTTCACGAAAATGCATTAAAGTGGTATGATTGTGAAAGAGAACCAGGTGTTGTGGATTATTCCACTGCAGACAGGATATGGGAGATATGCCATGAATTAAATATTCCGATGAGGGGACATTGCATTTTCTGGGAGAAGGAGGAATTTGTGATGCCCTGGTTGAAAGGAATGAATAATGATGATCTCAGGGCTGCGGTCAACCGTCGGGCTTATGGAGTAACTGAACACTTTAAAGGACGCATTGAAGAGTTTGACTTAAATAATGAAATGATTCATGGAGATTTTTTTAGGCGCCGATTAGGATATGGCATAATAAATGAAATGGCATATCTTGCCCGGCAGGGAAATCCAGACGCGGTGCTGTGCGTGAATGATTATGGAATTCTGGATATAGGAGGTAATGTGGAGGCATATATTATTCAAATCAAAAATCTTCTAGCGACAGGTGTTCCGATAGGAGGAATCGGGTGCCAGGGTCATCTTTCCATACCCTATCAGTCCATCACACCAACCAGTCATGTACAAAAGACCCTTGACAGGCTGGCTCAATTTAATCTTCCTATTAAGATTACCGAATGTCTTTTCATTTATGATGATGAGGAAACCAGGACCAGGGAACTTCAGAAACTTTTACCCATTTATTTTGCGCATCCAGGTGTGGAAGGTATCCTGATGTGGGGTTTCTGGGCCGGAGCAAACTGGAAACCAAATGCGGCCATGTGGAGGAAGGACTGGACTCCGACACCCCAGGCATTAGCCTATCGTGACCTTGTATTTAATAAGTGGTGGACAAATGCATCCGGTAAAGCAGATAAAAAAGGAGTATTTAAGGCACATGCATTTTATGGAGATTATTTTATTACTTCAAATGGAAAGACACAAAAAATAACATTCAGCAAAAAGGATAAAACCCTTCTGGTTAAATTCGAGTAATTCATTTTGCTGACGGTAATGTTCCCCATAGATCCGTCGGAGATATTTATTTTTCATAACCGGACTTTCAGTCAAGGTAAGAAAGAGGTTATATCCATTCAGATTTTATTAAATACTGAATGATCATAATGGTAAGGAATAAATTTATATTAAATTTAAGTCGCTGATTATTAAGTAAATAATGGACTGGAGGAATAATTGGACATTTAAACTTGACTAAAAACCGATTTCATAGGAGAAAATATATAATTTTGAATTTTATTTTTAGAAGCAAAATGATAAGTTTTAATAAACGAATTTTCAACCTTTATATATCGCCTTAAAGGATCAGGTATTTTATCCCGGATTTTTTAAATCTTGTAATATTTATGGGTTATTTAGTTCTGCAGGGGATATTGGTCCGTGTAATTAGTTGAAGTTGTAGGATCAAAGCATGGGAATGCTAAAATAGAAAACATGAATTAAATAAATTAGCAATGCCAATTTTTGATATTTCTTTTTTAATTGTTAAACCTGGTCAGACTGGTGATTTTTTCACAGAATGGCATGATTGCCTTCAGCAAATCATTTTTCTGGCGAAAGGAGCACAAAGGTACATCCTTAAGATAAATGTTTTTATTCATTCAGTTGATTTTGAAGATTTAGCAAAAAGAAAGCAGGTAATCAACAATGATCTGTTAAACGCTTTTGGTGAATCATGTCCGACATTTGGAATTTTGCCAAATTCTCCTGAAGGCTCCATTAAAATTACAGCTGAAATCAGTCTTGTCAAATCCACTGGCTTAAAAATAAAATATTGTAAATATAAAGATTGGCGATATATAATAATTGAAAAGAACAATTGTAAAAAGTTATTTGCAAATGGTATTAAAGAAATGTCTCAGCATTCGGACACGGTAATTGCCTCGAAAAATGCTTTTGAGATCATGAATCAGATACTGCAGGCTGAAGGTATGACATTTAACCATGTTGTAAGACAATGGAATTATATTGGAGATATCCTTCAGACTGAGGACACTGGTCAAAGGCGGATCCAGAGGTATCAGGCGTTTAACGAAGTGCGGCATGAATATTACCAGCGATACAGAACAGTTTCTGGATTCCCGGCTGCGACAGGTATTGGGATGAATTATCATGGTGTTATTATTGATTTTATTGCCATAACTCCTTGCAATAGCCTGCATATTGCATCTGTTTTCAGTCCTCATCAGTTGAACCCATATGCCTATGAACAGAAAGTATTAATAGGCGATACACCTTCCAGTCATGGGCATAAGCATCCCCCCATGTTTGATCGAGCAAAACTCATGGTTTGTCATGAAAAATCTGTAGTATTTGTTTCAGGAACAGCCTCAATTATCGGACAGGAAACAGTTGGAAAGGGCGACATTCAATTACAATTAAATACCACTATTGACAATATCAAGGCTTTAATCAGCCAGGAAAATATAAACCGAAATTGTGGACAAGCAGTGAATGTAGATTTATTAAAATATAAACTAATCAGGGTATATATTAAGAATATGGCTGATTTTGATATTGTAAAATCAATCTGTACACATCATTTTGGAGATTGTCCTGCGATATATCTCCAGGCAGATATATGCCGAGATGATCTTTTAGTAGAAATTGAAGCGCAACTTCAATAATATTATATCAAAGGATCTTTTATAACTCCCTTATCCAGATATTACGAAAAGAAACCTCATTTCCGTGATCCTGCAACATCAGCGGGAGTTTATCCGGGTGATAGGAGTATTCTGGTTTGCCAATGAAAACAGTTGGCCCTTTGATTTCAACATGATTCTGGATGATTACTCCGTTATGAACAACAGTGACAAATGCAGGAGATCGAAGGGATTTGTCTTCATTAAATCGGGGTGCGGTAAAGTAAATTTCATAGTTTTGCCATTTTCCGGGACCAAGTGAAGCATTCACCAGTGGGATATGTTGTTTGTAAATACTTCCCGCCTGTCCATTATAATAGGTTTCATTTTCATATGAGTCAAGGACCTGAACTTCGTATTCCCCATAAGAAAAATACCACTATTACCGCGACCCTGCCCTTTACCGGTAATTTTTGCAGGTGTCCGCCATTCAATATGTAGCTGAACATCTTCAAAGTTTTTAACCGTTTGAATATTGCCTGTCTTTCCAATCACGGTAAGGGTTTTACCTGCTTTCCATTTGACCGGGTCACCATTTTCGTGAATCCATTTAACGATGTCTTTCTTATTACCATAAAGCATCTCTGCATCTGAAGAAGGGTTTTTCCCTTTTCCGGGTGTAATAATTGCAGGAGCTTTCGACCAGTCTTCGGTATCTTCAGGCTTTTGAGCATAAACGTTCAACATTAAAATGCTCAGGACAAAAAGAACGAGAATGTTTTTCATTTTATTTAAGGTTAATGATGGCTCGTTATTATTAGTGATGTTTAACAGTTAGCCTTGAAATGCTTTATTATTTTTCATGGAGGAAGAATAGCTGATTCTATTTTAATTCAGATCAAAAACATTTTAAATATATGTAATTATTTCAATTCGATACCATAATATTGTAGGTCATTTTAATTAGCTTAGCTCCCAATAACAGGTAAAATTTTATCCTGCATCATTGTGATTTTATCCAGATCTTTCATTTTAATTTTTATATTTGTTTAATTCAAATACTTCGAGGGAATCAGTTATGACTTGATTCTTCAAAAGTATACAGATCAGGGTTCAATAGACGTTATATGATCATTTAATTCGGAATTACAATTATTATCATTAACCATTCAATACATAAAAAATGAAATCATCCAGAAGGGACTTTTTAGTTTTATCGGGGGCAGGATTCCTGGCCTCTTCATTTAAAGGAATATCCCCCTTTGCAAATACCTTAAAGACAGATCTCTCAAAATTCGCTTTCAACCTTGGAGTCGCGTCCTATTCATGTCGGAAATTTTCTTTGGATGAGACTTTAAAGATGACCAAACGTCTTGATATCTCAAGAATCTGTTTAAAAGATTTTCATCTCCCACTTAATTCTTCTGATGATCAAATTGCTGCAGCAGTTGCAAAATGCAAAGCAGAAGGAATAACTCTTTATGGGGGTGGAGTGATTTATATGACTTCGAAGGAACAAGTTGACAAGGCTTTTGAGTATGCAAGGAAAGCCGGGATGAAAATAATCATTGGAGTTCCTAATCATGAGTTGCTGCCGTATGCTGAAAAAAAGGTTAAGGATTACAATATAAAGCTTGCTATTCATAATCATGGTCCCGGAGATAAAGTTTATCCAAGTGCTGAGAGTGCTTATGTTCTTATAAAAAATATGGATCCGAGAATGGGTTTGTGCATTGATATAGGACATACTAAAAGAATAAACAGAAATCCTGAACAGGATCTTGTTGACTTTTTCGATCGCGTAATGGATATCCATATCAAAGATGTTACATCAAACGATGCAAAGGGTGTACCTATCGAAATGGGCAGGGGGGTCATTGACATCCCTTCCTTCCTGAGAGCTGTGGTGAAAAAGAAATACACTGGAACACTGGCTCTTGAATATGAAATTTATCCTGATGATCCACTTCCAGGAATGGCAGAATCATTTGGATATGTAAAAGGCGTATTATCAACACTTTAAACTAATAAAATGACAGACAGAAGAGATTTTATCAAGAAAGCATCTGCCGGTGCAGCTGCGATCACTTTTGGAGGAATTGGAATGGGCTTTTCAGCGAAGAGTTATGCCAGAATACCTGGAGCCAATGATAGGTTGAATGTTGCTTTTATGGGTTGTGGCCGGCGTGTCCCTGCATATTATGACGCTGTAAAAAATAAAAATAACAATGTTGATCTTCTTTACATTTGTGATGTAATGAAAAGCCAGCGGGAGAAAACTGCAAAAATTCTTGAAGGACAGCTTTCCATAAAGCCTACCCTGGTATCAGATATCCGCAAGGTTTTTGAAGATCCGAAAGTGGATGCAGTTTTTAATGCGGCCCCTGATCACTGGCATACTCCCGGTACTTGGATGGCTCTTGAAGCGGGAAAAAATGTATATATCGAGAAGCCATGCAGTCATAATCCCTATGAGGGTGAATTACTTGTATCATTCCAAAAGAAATATGGCAAAGTAGTACAAATGGGTAATCAGCAGCGTTCAGCGCCTGAGTCAATAGAAATAATTACCAAGATTCATAATGGAGTGATTGGTAAACCCTATAAAGCCGTTGCATTCTTCTCATCAAACAGAGGTGAAGTTCCAATTCCTGTAAAGGCAAATCCACCAGAAGGATTAGATTGGGATCTCTTCCAGGGTCCGGCTCCGCATATGGAATATATGCACGACACATGGAATTATAACTGGCATTGGTATGGATGGACATGGGGAACTGCTGAGACAGGGAACAATGCTACCCATGAGCTGGATGTTGCCCGTTGGGCACTACAGGTGGATTTCCCGGAATCTGTTTATGTGGAGGCAGCAAAGCGTCATTTCGAAAATGACGGTTGGACAATGTACGATACCATGGATGCAACATTTATGTTCCCGGGGAACAAGGTGATCAAATGGGATGGTAAAAGTCGCAGTGGTTATCCGACTTATGGATCAGGTCGTGGCACCATTATATACGGTACTGAGGGAACCGTTTACGTCGATCGTGACGGATACAGGCTATACGACAGGGTTGGGAAACTGCTCAGTGAGATAAAGTCAGGCGGAACAGAAGCAGGATTAGCTCTGGGTGGAGGAGGAGATATGACCACCTTGCATGTGATTAATTTTTTCGATGCCATTCGTGGAAAAGCTATTCAAAAATCACCTATCGATGAAGGAGCAAAGAGCACTCTATTGTGTCATCTTGCAAATATATCCTACAGAGTTAACAAACCACTCAAGGTAAATACTCAGAATGGGCATATTTATGACAAATCAGCTATGAAGCTATGGAAACGTGAGTATCAGCCAGGCTGGGAACCTAAGATATAAATAGTTTTGGGAGAAGAAAAAAAATTTCTTCCTTTTAGTCGGATTATCAATATTATAAGGTATTTGATGAAGTGTAATCATAGGAAAAAGTTTTTTACACTTTTATTTTTCAATTGCCATATAACCCAACCTGTACTGCTGTTTACAGATTAGATATATGTGAATAATCTGAGATTTTTATCATGATAATATGAAGGCTTCAGTTTTGAAAGAATATGGTAGAATGGAATGGACTGATGTCCCTGCACCTGAGATATCAGATAAGGATACCTTAGTTAAGGTAAAATATGCAAGTATTTGCGGCAGCGATCAACATATTTTTCAGGGTGAATTTCATCCAAGAACACAGCTACCCTTAATTCCAGGTCATGAATTTGCAGGTGAGATTTCAGCTGTTGGTTCAAAGGTTGAGAAATTTTATCAAGGTGATCGTGTAGTAGTTGATCCAATTATCTGGTGCGGAAAATGTCCGGCCTGTATGATTGGTCATTATCCGGCCTGTACATCCTTAAAAATTATTGGGGTAGATCTTGATGGTGGCTTTGCTGAACTGGTGCGTGTACCTGAATCAATGCTACACAGGATTCCCCAGGAAATTCCGGATAAACACGCTGCACTGATAGAGGTTCTTTCGATTGGATTCCATGCATGCAATCGGGTTGGACTAAAAAAAAATGATACTGTAGTTATATGGGGAGCTGGAAAAGTTGGACAAAGCATTATGCAGGCAGTGCGCACAAAAACAAGCAACACACTTATTTTAATAGATGTTCTTGATCAAAGACTTGAGAATGCCAAGCGTGCGTGTCCGGATATTTACATTATCAATTCGCTAAAAACAGATCCGGTTTTAGAAATCAGGGAAATAACCCATGGGCAAGGAGTAGATGTTGCATTTGAAGCAGTCGGACATGGGATAGAAATAAAGGAAATTGTTCATCCGGTGAGAGGATGTGTTCAGAGCATAAGAGGAGCGGGGACTGTATGCGTCCTTGGATTGTCAGATCTGGCAGCACCTGTAGTAATGAAAGAACTAATTTGGAAAGAAGCAGTGATTGTTGCATCACGAGTTTCGCATGGTGAATTTGAAGAAGCCATCAATGCTTTGCAAAAGAGAGTGCTGAAGCCGGATTCTCTGATATCCGATATTTATAGTCCGGATCAAACTCAGGAGGCATTTGAAATCCTTGAAGCAGAACCGGAAAAACATCTAAAAATTCTATTAAAGTTTTCATAATATTTTGTACATGTGAACAGATTATTTACTAATTATTCATTTATGAAAAATTTAACCGGACATCTGATAATCAGTATTTTGTTGCTCCAGTCATTAATAATTAATGCTGGGTCGGAATGCAAATTATTACATCTTATTATCCAATCTGATAATAAAGTTTTGTCTGATACTCTGAACCCGAATATTGGAAAAGGGAAAGTAGTCGGGCTGGATAACTTCTATAATAATGAATGGAAAAAAGATAAAAATGGAAACCTGATCCCTTTTCATTATTTATGGAATGATCGGGAAGCATCTGGCTTTTCAGATTTAGGAGTGATTATAAATAATCTGGGAGCAAAAACTGTTGAGCTGAAAAATGCGCCTACAATCAAAGACCTTAATGAACTGAGTATCTATTTCATAGTTGATCCTGATACACCGGCTGAGACTGAACATCCAAATTACCTGCAGGAGAAAGAAATCGATGAAATAGTTAAATGGGTTAAGAAAGGGGGCGTTTTGGTACTTTTTGGCAATGATATAAACAATGCTGAATTTGAACACTGGAACATGCTTTCTAAAAACTTCGGAATCGTATTTAAAAAAAACTGTGAGAATAAAGTGGATGGTACAAACTGGAATATGGGAAAATTTGACAATTTACCTGATCATCCTGTTTTTAAAAATGTACGGAAGATATATTTAAAGGAGATCAGTACATTGAAAATAGAGGATCCTGTAAGTCCTGTTCTTACAAGTAACAATAAAGTGATCATGGCATCTGCAAAATCCGGAAAAGGTTTCGTGTTTGCAGTAGGTGATCCATGGATATACAATGAATATATTGCCCACTCAAGGTTATCCGATGACTTTGACAACTATAAAGCTGCTGTTAACCTTTTCAGCTGGTTATTACAGATATCAAGGCCAGTTAAATAAATTGGATTTCAATGTTATATAAATCCTATGAGGATTGACCGGCTGGAATGATGAGATATATTGTTGGTTTAGATTTTTTATTTTATATAGTTGAAAATATAATCTCCTGATCCGGCAGTGATAACAAATCCGTCACCTGACTTCTTTATATTTGACGAGCCAAAAACCATTTCAGGAGATTTATTGCTTTCTTTAAGAGAATCACAATTAGAAGTATGGATGATTATTGTGGCTTTTGTGTTCGCAGGTACCGATACTTTGAGTTCAACCTGATCATCCTTTGTAGCCCATTCCGATTGTATCATCCCATACATTGAATCGAAACTTGCCCTTGCAAATGTTAGTGAATTGTTTAAGAAAGGCTCAATCGTGCATTGTTTATAACCGGGAAATTCTTCATTTTCACGGATTCCTGTCACCGTACTGTACATCCAGTCTCCAATGGCACCGTATGCATAATGATTGAAGGAATTCATTGATACACTTTGGAAACTTGAGTCTGGTTTAATCCCATCCCACCTTTCCCAGATAGTTGTTGCTCCCCGGGTTACAGGATAAAGCCATGAAGGATAGCTTTTCTGGAGCAGGAGCTTATAAGCAATGTCTGGAAAACCATACTTTGTAAGGACCTGACATATATAAGGGGTTCCCAAAAATCCGGTTGACAGATGGTAATTTCGTTTCTCAATATTCCCAGTGAGATAATTAACAGCTGATGGTATATCTTTTTGATCAAGCAATCCAAATTTAAGTGCCAAAATATAAGCTGTTTGTGAATTTGGACTTAACCTCCCATTGGGAGTAACAAATTCATTATAAAAGGATTGCTTTATTTCTTTATTAAGATCCAGATAATAAGCAGCGTCTTCATTCTTCTTAAGGATCCTTGCCGTTTTTTCAACAAGGCTGGTTGAATGTGAAAAGAAAGCTGTGGATATCAAATCAATATCTGTGTATCCGGGCTTAACGTTCCATTCTGTAGGGTGAATAAAAAATAACCAATCGCCGAAATGATAACCTTTTCTGACGATAAGGTCACTGTCTGCAAGGTTTTGCAAGTATCTAACCCAGTTTTTCATACTCTCATATTGTCCTTCAAGTATCCTTTCATCGCCATATTTCAGATACATGGTCCATGGTACGATAACTGATGCATCGGCCCAACCCGTAGAACCTGTAGATCTTTTTCCGAGTACATTAGGTATGACAAAAGGCACGCTGCCATTTGGTAATTGCTCAGCTTTCAGGTCCTGTAGCCACTTTGTATAAAAGGCAGAGCAGTTGAAATTAAAACACGCGGTAGAAGCAAAGGCTTGAGCATCACCGGTCCAACCTAGGCGTTCATCACGCTGTGGACAGTCGGTCGGAACATCAACAAAGTTTCCACGTTGACCCCATTGAATATTGTTTTGCAACTGGTTAATCAGTGGGTTAGAGCATTCAAAGTATCCAGTTTTCTTTATATCCGAATACACCACAATGCCGGTAATATTATCAGAGGTAATTTTTCCCGGGAATCCTTCCACTTTGACATACCTGAATCCCTGGAAAGTAAAATGAGGTTCAAAAACTTCTTCCTGGTCTCCTCTGGCAGTATATTCAATGATCTGTCTGGCTGCTCTGAGGTTTGCGGTATAGAAATTACCTTCCTTGTTCAGGACTTCAGCATGAGACAAGCTAATCTTTGTCCCATTATTAAGAGAAGCTTTGAGCCGAACCCATCCTACCATATTCTGACCCATATCAACTACCAATTCTCCTTTAGGAGTTGTGAGGATATTAACTGGTTTAATTTCCATCATTTTTCTAACTGGAACTCCTGCAGGCGCTACGAGATTATCATAACCAAAGTCTCTGACAATTACAGATTCCCATTTAGAATCGTTGAAGCCCATGGTATTCCATCCCTTCATCTCTTTTCTTGCATCATATATTTCTCCGTTGTATATGTCAGACATAATAATTGGGCCTAGCGATGATTTCCAGTCCTTATTAGAAACTACCTGAAAAGTTGTGCCATCGGTGTATTCAATATTGATTTGTAACAATAAAGCTGGTTTAATTTTATTCATGATGGTATCAGGTAACCTGGCAATCTCACCTTTAAACCATCCATCCCCCAGAATGACACCCAAAGTGTTGACTCCGTTTATCAACTGCCCAGTCAGATCATAAGTCTGGTATTGTAAACGTGCAGCATATGTTGTCCAGCCAGGGGTCAGAACATCCATACCGATCCTGTTGCCATTTATATATGCTTCATACATTCCGCGGGATGTGATATATAATCTGGCAGATTTGACTTTTTTTGTTAAGGAAAATTCTTTCCTGAAATAAGGACAGGGATTGGAAACTTTTGGCTGAAGTGGAATGTCAGTCTCAATCCATTGTGCAGTCCAATCGGACTTTTTTAATAAACCGGTCTCCCACCATGCAGGTTGGCTCCATGCGCTTGCTTTGCCTTTGTTATCCCAATATCTGATTCTCCAGTAATATCTTTTTCCAGATACAAGATCATCTCCTTTATATTCTAAGTGTATCGACCGGTCGCTTACAACTTTAACTGTTTGCCATACTAGTTTTGATTTACTAAAGCTCGGAATATCTGTGCAGACTTCTATCTGATATGCAGTTTGACTTACATTTCTCTCTCCAGGCTGAGAAGATAATTTCCAGCTAAGTCGGGGTTTTAAAACGTCAATGCCAAGGGGATTTTCTTTATACTCACAGCGTAATTGCTGAGGCTGTGATTCAGCTCTGAGAAAGGCATTTGATAATAGACCAAATAATATTACAAGTACTAATTTTTTTCCCATTTGAATGTTTTTGTTTTTTGAATGAACATCTATAATGTTAATTTCGTGTCTTTATAAACCTTAAAAATGTACTTAAAAAATAAGAGTTTAAGGATAATTAATAAAAAAAATTTAAGTTTTTTCTGATAATTTTGAATTATATATTCAGTTGCTTTTATTGAGTTGGAATAATCATGCAATTACATCTCAATTTACTTTTTTATGAGGTTGTATAACTTAATAATTAGAATCATATTTAGAATTGTTAGAGTAGATTTGCAAAAAAAACTAATTTGAACAATCATCCATTCAGAATTTGTTTCCGTCCAATCTGGTAGATTAGAAAGCAATTCAAGATTAAGATATGTAATAATAAACTTACTTAAATAATCCTTTCTGATATCATGGAGAGCCAGAAAATCCATTATTAAAAAGAGAATAATCAGGATGGATGATATTATCAGTAAAGCAAATAAGATTTTTTTATTATTGGTCATAATTTGAAATTATCAGACAGAATTTTAAATAGTATATATTTTCTGTTTCTGGTATTTCTGGAAATATTTTAAATATAAAGTCTAAAATTAAAACCTGAGGGTTAAATCAAAAATTGAAATAATTAGTATAGCTAAAGGAGTATTATTCATTTAAAAAATTTAATATCAAGACTCAAAATTTTGGAAATAACCACTCGCTTACTGTTTAACCTTCGCTTTTCTTGTGATTATTTTATTATTTATTAATGGTCGGGCCCAGAAACTGATACTCAGGATATATCCCAGTGTAAGATATAAAAATGTCATTCCAAGGCGAAGGCCGATCAGATCACCTAGTCCCCCGATGATTAATGGGGTTACAGCACCGCCCATAATTCCCGTAACAAGTATCCCTGAAAATGAACCATGATGTTTGTCGAGCGAATTTAATGCAAGGGAGAATACTATTGACCAGATAACAGAAATGAAAAAACCGGTAGCAGGAAATGCCCAGAGAGAGATCTGGGGTCCGGCAAACAAAGCAGCCGTAAGTGATAGGATTGCTGTAAATGTAAACATGCGCAATACAATTTTACTATCCAGAAATTTAAGTAAAATAAGGCCCAGAATACAACCAACTGTCATTAATCCCCAGAAAAGAGAAACGGCATTAGCTCCTTCCACACGTGGATTATATCCATGGTATTGTGAAAGGAATTCGGACATCCAATTCGCGATTCCCTGCTCACTTCCTACATATGCAAAAATCCCGATAAAGAAAAGTATTACAGTTCTGTTTTTGAATAATTCAAGGTGGATTGCCCAGGCACCGGCTTTTTCATCATCTTTTAACTCAACCCTGGGAAGTTTTACAAGGGAAATAATGCCCACCATAAGTAATGAAATCAAGGCAAAGATCATGTATAGGGAGACCCAGGGGAGGTTTTCCGGCACTAATCCTTTGAACAGTGTAATGATCTTATCACTTTCAACTGAATAATTATCAAGATTCGTTACCAGATATGAAAATACCTGTGGGCTGATAAAAGAGGCCAGGCCAAAGAAAAGCTGACCCATTACTGAATTGAAAGCAAAATGTTCTTCTCCTCCTGCAACTCTTAAAAGTGGATTTATGGCAACCTGAAGCATTGCCATTCCGGCACCAATAAGAAACAATGAAATAAGTGCAACCGGGAAAACGGGAAATAAAGAAAACAGCATTGCGCCAATAAATGAGATAAGAAATGCAGAAATTATTACATTTTTCTCCTTGTATTTCTCAACGATCATCCCGGAAGGAATAGATAGAACTCCATATGCAATAAAAAAAGAAAAAGGCAGAAAAGCTGCCATGGTCAGACTTGTATTAAAGTCCTTGATTATTTCCGGAATAAGAGGACCCAGAATATTTGTAAGAAAGGATATAACAAAGAAGATGAAAAGTATGAGGGCTACAATGAAATAATTTCTTTTCATATTTATAATATTAATAGATTTACCGATGGAGTAGCGTTGAAGTTTAAATAGCAGTAAATTAAATATTTAATAATATTTCATAGCGCATAAAAAACTAAAATTCTTTTAATAAATCACGAATATAGAAATTAACATTATATAAAAAAAATAAGGATCTATTTTAAAAAACGTTTCTAATTTTATTATGGTTATTGATATTAAATTTAACACTATTGATCTGTGAATTCAATTTTGAATGGCATCCTTTCCAGGATCATTTGAATTACTCAAAATTTCTTTGGCCCACCAACGCACACCTGGATCATCAGCTGTTCCATTACCTCCAAGATTAAACCTTGCTGGTTCCCCAATAGAAGGACCCTGGAACCATGGATTGGAATGAAAGTGGACATAAAGCCCTGGCCTCTTTTTAGCTTCAATAATTTCCTTTATGTGAATTCGTTTACCCTCATCGGTATATACTCCTGGAGGGATAAATTTTTTTGTCCATCCTCCAAAAATTTCTACATTAACCATTGGTTTATCCGGAACTCCCTGGCTTCGGAAATAATCATACTTCCAGCCACTGTTTTCGCCTTCTTCAATATCTTTAGACGATGTGTCAAATAATAAAACATCTACATCTGGAGACTTGCCAATCATAATATTATCTTCATCGTCATATCCTCCTCCACCTGTAATCCTATCTGGATCAATTGCATGAACCTCTCTGCAAAGCATGGTAATATTTTCTGGGTTCCCGAAATCAAAGAATTTAAATTCTTTGTATATGTCTGAATTCTGCTCATTGGCAATGTTGATTATAACATTTCGATATGTTTTTAATTTTTCTGTAACGATCCTCACAGCGTTAATAACGGCATTCTCATCTGCCAATTTCCTTGTTCCGTTTAGATTTGCCATCGTTCTTTGGTAGAAAATTCCAACAATTACAACCATATCACTTTTTTGGCATGCTTTGATTATATTAACCAGCCTATTCCAGTGAAATTTATCAATACTATTTCCGTCAGGAGAGAACGGATCACTGAAGCCACCGCTTGATCCTTGCAAAAAAACTGAAATTGTGTTAATACCGGATGCTTTAAAATCATCAAGTGAGAATAAAAGAGATTTTGTATATTCATCATCCTGAGAAGCACTGGCTACACGCAGTCCCCACATATCAAAAAGTTTTTCATCAAGAATAAATTGGTTTCCTCGGATTTCTAATACCACAGAACTGCAGCTATTCATAAATAATGAAAATAATGTTAAAGTCATCCCGATAATCAATTTTCCTGGCATGGTATTTTTCATAATAATTTAATTAACAAGTGAATAAGATGCAATAACTGGAAAGGTTTGAAAAACCTGGTATTGACATAGTGAGTCACAAATTAGAAATTAATTTTTGGTTTTTATACCATCCTTATAAAATGAATTATAAAGAATGATTATATTTAAATAAATTCAAATTCTTTCAAATGACATCAAAAGAACGCATTCTTTGCACAATAAATGGACAATCAACAGATCATATTCCATTGACCGCAAGGTGTTTCGGTTTTGAGTCACCAAGACATTTACGATGGAGTTCAGACGGAACTGAGGTAAAGTATTGGTATTCTATGCGACTCGAACATATTCACACATTGCCACAAAAGTGGACGCTGGAGGATGATTTTAAACGTGTTCTTGCCTGGTTTTCAATCGGTATTGATGATATTCTTGATGTTTCAATCCCATGGGATTCACATCCTGGAGTTACTTTTACAGACAAGATCATCCCTCCCGGAGGCCAAGGGGGTGATTGGCATTATCCTGTATTGTCCCGTGAATATCAAACCCCGGATGGACCGCTACTTCACAAAATAAAAAAAACCGCTGATGAACCTGAAGGGTGGCCAATACAACCTTTGTATGCAGCGATTTTTGAAGATTTTAATGTGGCAAGAGGAGTTAAGCACCTGGTTACGGATTCAGAAGATATAAAAAAAATAAAGTACTTGTTTTTACCACCCGGTGTTGATCAAAAAGAAAGGTTTTATCAACACATGCAAGATGTAAAACAATTTGCTGATCAATATGGTGTATTTGTTCAGGCATGGTCTGCCTTTGGTATGGATGCAGTTATTTGGCTCACAGGTGTCGAAAATGCTGTACTAATGGCCCTTAATAATCCTGAATCCTTTAACATGCTGATCAATATTGTAGCCGAAACTGACTATGCACGGACAGAGCTGGCTCTTAAGTCTCCTGGTATTGATATGATATGCCAGCGAGGTTGGTATTCCTCTATCGATTTCTGGTCACCTGATTTATTTGATATGTATGTTATACCACACCTTAAAAGACAAACAGAGCTTACACATCAGCATGGTAAGAAATTTGCCTATGTCATGACAACTGGAGTCGATATCCTGGGTCCCCGGCTGGTTGATGCAGGTGTTGATGTTTTGTATTTTATTGATCCACTGATGGATAATATTTCATTGATAAAGGCAAAGGAATTGTTTGAAAACAGGATCACCATGGTTGGAGGAATCAATTCATTAAGTCTTAAGGAAAAACATACACAAATCCGGGACAAAGTCAGGGAAGCGATTGAGATATTAGGATCGACTGGTCGATTCATCCTTAATCCAGTAGATTCAATTTTCCCGGATACACCATGGGAAGGGGTTGAAGCACTGATTGATGCATGGAAAGAATACTGGTAAAAGCATAAGCATTCGGTTTATAAAGAATACAGTTACCTAAAGTTTTTGAATGAGTAGTATTCATACTAAAATCAATATATCTTGAAAAAGTATGAGGGCTCGGGTTATAATTGTTATTTTTGAAAAGTAGATTATTCATGTTTTTACGATATTAAAAGACAAATAAATAAGATCTAAAATGAAAAGAAACCTTCTTCACCTATTGCTATTGTGTTTGACAGTAAATTTTGCATACTCACAAAAATTACCTCTTGATAAATGGAAGTATATTGAAGTTGATAATAATCGGCAAAAATGGGGGGATTGGGCTGAGCCTGCCTGGCTCCGTTACTTTGGGCTTGATATGATGGATATAAACAGGGATGGGTATAAAGATATTATTTCGGGTCGCTATTTTTATCTTAATCCCGGTGGAAATATGGAGGAAAAATGGAACCGGTTTGATCTGGGAATCAATGCTGATGGATATTTTCTTATGGATATAGATGGAGATGATTTCGCTGACGTTATTGCTGAAGCCTTACCTGATGTTTTATGGTTTGAAGCAGATAATTGGCAAGGTTCTTCCTGGACCTGTCGTAAGATCGGTGAAATTCCTAAAACAGATCATGTTAACGGGCAGGGAGGGCGTCATGCACAAATAATTTCCGGAGGTAAGGAAGAAATTATTTTGGCAGCTGAGGATGGCATATATGCTGCCATTATTCCTGAAAATCCCCTGGTTAAGGATAACTGGGAATTCAAGTTGATTATTAAAACAGGCTCATCTGAAGGTATTGGTATTGGGGATGTCGACGGAGACGGCTTTCCCGTGGCTCTGCCCGAGTCGATGCTGCCCGTCGAGCTCCCCGAGATGGAGGATTTCGAGCCCCGCATCGTCGCCGACGACGCGGACACGCTTCCCGAACCTCCGTTCGCGCGCGCGTCGGAATGG
>CAZKMG010000007.1:0-27409 GCA_964553465.1 uncultured Bacteroidaceae bacterium | reverse complement strand
CCATCATTTCTCAACCATTTTTTTCTGAATCAACACAACCGGCCTCCTTTGCTAGCTTCAACTGTAAATTCATGATAATGTTTTTAGAAATACTTTAGTATTGCTGAATCCAAACAACAAATAGTTTTATATTTGCAGTTTTTAAAGAAAATATTATCAAAATGAGAAAATTAATTGCTTTTATTGCTGTCTTTTTATTTATCCTTAACCTCTCACTCCTGGCTGATGAAGGGATGTGGCTCCTGAATATCCTTCAGGGGAATATGGGAGATATGAAAAGGCTCGGACTTGAACTTACTCAGGATCAAATATATAGTATAAATCATTCAAGTTTGAAAGATGCTGTAGGAGCTCTCGACCATGGATCATGTACAAGTGAACTGGTATCTTCGAAGGGTCTGCTGCTTACTAATCACCATTGCGGGTATGGGGAAATTCAAAATCACAGCAGTATCGAACATGATTACCTGAAATATGGGTTCTGGGCCATGAGTCCCGAGGAGGAACTCCCAAACCCGGGAAAAACAGTATCTTTTTTAATCAGAATTGAAGAAGTTACGGACCAGATCATTCCAAAGATCGATACCAATATGACCGGGATTGAACTCGACAAACAAGTTGAAAGGCTTTCCAAAGAAATTGTTTCTGATGCTACCAAAGGTACAGTATATGAAGCTTCAGTAAAACCCTTTTTTAACGGCAACAGGTATTTCCTTGTTGTGATGAAAACATACAGGGACGTTAGATTGGTAGGAGCACCACCGGAATCGATTGGAAAATTTGGCGCTGATACTGATAACTGGATGTGGCCGCGCCATACGGGCGATTTTTCTATATTCAGGGTGTACACTGCACCGGATGGGTCACCCGCCGAATATTCGCCCTCAAATATTCCGCTTGCATCAGACAAGTATTTGCCTGTTTCTATTCATGGATATAAAAACACGGATTTTGCCATGGTATTGGGATTCCCGGGTAGTACCGACAGGTACATGACTTCATATGAGGTGAATGAATTACTTAAAATTGAGCACCCTGTTCGTATTAAAGTTCGGGGGATAAAACAGGACATCATGCTGGCTGATATGCAGGCAGATGATAAAGTGCGGATTCAATACTCTGCAAAATATTCAAGATCAAGTAATTACTGGAAATATTCAATTGGCCAGTCAGAAGGACTAAAAAGCCTTGATATAGTAGCAAAAAAAATTCAGATCGAAAAAGAGTTCACTGATTGGGTAAATAAAGATCCTGAAAGAATCGAAAAGTATGGGAATACTTTAAAATTAATAGAAGATGGAGTAAAGGGAAGAGAAGAACCCTCAAGAAGTTACCAGTATGTTTACGAAGCCATGTATTCCGGAATGGAATCCACTGCCTTTGCTTACAGATTTCTGAAACTTTATCAGGCACTCAGTGAAAATCCTGATTCAATTTCAGGTATCGTAACAAAAATCAGTAATAGCATGAATGATTTTTATAAGAATTATAACATGCCGACTGATAAAAAATTAACACGGGCAATGCTTCAGCTTGTGATGGAAAACTTAAGTGAAAATTTCCAGCCGGATATATTTCAGCTTATAAAGACTAAATACAAAGGTAATATTGATAAGTTCGTTGAAATATATTTTAAGAAATCAATATTCCCATACCAGGAAAAGATGAAAGCATTTCTTAAAAAACCTGACTTACGCAAACTTGAAAAGGATCCTGCTTTTATGGTTGCAGGTTCTATGTTGAATACTTTCAGGTTAGATTATATGATGGAGGAGGAATATGATAATAAAGTTGAAAAGGGTAGAAAACTTTGGATGCAAGGATTGATGAAAATGCAACCTGAAAAAAACTTTTACCCGGATGCAAATTCAACAATGAGGCTTACTTATGGAACAGTTGGTGATTATCAACCCCGCGATGCAGTCTACTATTCATACTATACAACCCTCGATGGTGTTATGGAAAAAGAAGATCCAAATAACTGGGAATTCATCGTTTCGGATAAATTGAAAGAACTTTATAAAAGTAAAGATTATGGCAGATATGCAGAGGATGGTAAAATGCATGTCTGCTTTACCACAAATAATGATATTACTGGAGGGAATTCTGGAAGCCCGGTGATTAACAAAAATGGAGAGCTGATTGGAATAGCTTTTGACGGTAACTGGGAAGCTATGAGTGGAGATATCTCCTACGAAAAAGAACTTCAAAAATGTATTAATGTGGATATTCGTTATGTGCTGTTCATTATTGACAAATTCGCCGGAGCTACCCGTCTTATTAATGAAATAACAATTATTGAATAAAGTGAAATTACTGAATAATAAAGCTGGAAGTGCCTGTACCAGGTGTGCCTTTGTAATTTATTCCTTCTACAGTGATTAGATAGTTGCCTTTTATATCAGAGGTATAAAAGGAAGTCTCAGCCTCTCCTGAAGAATTTGTCATGAGATAAGGTATCCAAAGTATTGTTTTCCTATCATCGATAAATGGATCATCAGCTCTGTATGGGTATTTAGGAGAGTAATACTCTTTTGGAGTAGCGTACCCTTGCATTTTAAATTCAATCATCCCTTTTATCATAAATTTGCCTCTTTTTGTATATATGGCGATAACACCATTGGCCCCTCTTGACCCATAAATTGCAGCGTCAGACCCCTTTAACACTTCAATCCTTTCTACATCAGATGGGTTCATACTCAAAGCGTTATAAGGTTCAACGGGAATATTATCCACAAGAAATAATGGATCAGTACTGCCAATTAGGGTATTAGATCCCCGGATGATGACCCTATACCCTTGAACCATCACTCCGGGTATTCTACCCTGCAGTACCTGGGCAACATCGGAATATCCAAGAAACCGATCATCAATAATAATAACATCTCTGGGTTCACTGTGAATTCTCTCAATTCTTGTATTCCTTTCAAAAAACGGATCATCTGAGACTTCTTTCACTGGTACTTTGTACCTCCCTTCAGCCCCAGGCTTTTTTAATAATTGATATGTAACATAATTCATATCTTTGACCCTGTCAGCTGACTTAACATCGAGCTGAATAAGTAAATTTTTACGCCCGCTCTTGCGTCTTGATTCTACCCTGACTGCCAGTGTATCATAGTATTGAAGGCCAGTAAATTTGAAATAACCTCCATAATTCGAGCGGGTGGTAAATATATCATTAAATTCACTTAAAATAGTAAGGGTAACAGGAACGTCTTTTAATGGGATACTAAAAAACTCCTTTGTTATCCTTCCTGAAATAGAAATATAATTTTCCCTGGTAGTAATGTTAACCCTTTTTTCATTGTTTAGCACTTTGTCCCATTCAAATCGCCGCCACCCCTGGGTTAATAACAGATTATCCAGTTCACTTTCCTTCAAGGAATTATAATCCTCAAAATAATAAATAGGATTTTCAATCTTACCTTTAATGTCGGAACTTAGCAGCAAATGGGTTAGAATATTATCATCAACAACTCCAAGATCGTTCAATTCCGCAATACTCAGTGAAAAATTACCTTCTACTGGATTTCCCTTATGATCCCTTACCTGAACTTTGAGATTTATCTTTTCATGAGGGCCTGCAACAGATTTTTCAGGAATGACATTGACCCTTAATTCATCCCTATTATTAATAAACACCAACCTCTCACTCACTGGCTTACTGAAAGCGTTGAATAAGGTGAAATGAACAATGCCGGAAGGGAAGCTGGATTTTGGCAGGATTACTGAATTGACTTCATTTTTAATATCAAACTCAGCAGTATATACTGGATTTCCCCTGGATTGTGCAATCAGGAAATATGTAGTGTTAGGAGGGAATTTATTTCCTGGAAATATTCTCAGAACAGTTATTTTTATTTGACCGTCAGGCTGAAATTTTGTATGGAGGGTTACTCCCTGGTCTATAGCTTCAGGCATGCGATATTTATTTTCCTGATTATCAGGAGTCATTATAAGGACCGAATACTTAATTCCCGACTGAGGTGTAAATGTAAAAGAGCCAATACCCGCATGCATACTTTTAAACTCTGCATGCACATTCCCTTGTTTATCTACTATTTTCCCGGTAATATCCACTCCGTGGCCAAGCTGGTTAATAGCCTTGAATCCAACTGTGTTCTCCATTCCACTTAATAAATGTCCACCTTCAGGTAAGAAACTGACATCGAACTTTTCTGCCTTCCTGATATTGTCTTTTGTCACTTTCTTAACTGTTACTACATTATTCCTGGTAGCATGGATGATGAAGTCCGGATTTCTTAAATAAATGTCTTTTGAGTAATAGAAGTCCTTACTGGTATTTTTTATCAGTTGGGTAAAAGCTCTTAACCTGTATAAACCCTCAGGAATAGTATCTTTAAAAGAAAAATCCCCGTTTGAGAAACCCTTTTCGAGCTTTAACATTTTTTGTTGTACAATATTCCCTCCCGGATCAATTAATTCAACGTAAAGATTTGTACTCAAACTGTCTGGCCTATGATTGGAGGAATTCACCAGATATGCCTTAAACCATAAAGTCTCACTGGCATCATAATAAGTTTTATCAGTGTGGAGATATACCTTTTGCTGAGGGTACCAATTATAATAAGTCTCGAGTTTGAAAAGTATATTTTTTATAATATTATTTAATGGCTGTGCATTATACCTGAATGAAAAGACCAAAAGAGCAAAAGGTATAAAGATTATCCAAAAATAATATAAACGGTATTTTTTCATTTAGAATAAGTCCTGTAAAAGATATAAAATTTAATTCATTTTTTAAAGATCCTCCCAATATTTGAAGGTCTTTTTTATATGCAGTATAACAATGATCCCCCCTTTAAGGTTCGTTATGTCAAAAACCTCAAACACTTTATCTTTTGAGAGTCCATAATGGTAACTTTCTTCAATATGACCATGTAAATAACTATCCCAGAGGAATACCTTCAATAAAACAAAGCTTATCACTCCTATTTTCAGGCAGTTAAGCGCAACATCTTTCTAAGCATTTGTGCCAGGATCAAATATCGTTTTTTATAACTTAATTATCTACAGGATGGAGCCTTTTCTTTTTGACTCGTTATAATCTCTGACATTTTTGGACATGATCATTTGATTAACTGGTAGGTTCGGCCAATAATGTAGCTGAACTGACCTTTGTGATTAAAAGCTTGATATAGTCTCCTATTTTATTTTCCCCGGCAGGGAATACAGCAACTTTATTCTGACTCGTCCTACCCATAAGGAACTGATCAGATTTTTTTGAAACGCCTTCAATCAGTACCTCAAATACTTTACCAATATCCTTTTTCTTGCTTTCCAGAGATAATTGATTCTGGAGCGAAATTATTTCGTTTAATCTGCGTGTTTTCACCTCTTCAGGTATATCATCTTTAAATTTTTTTGCAGCATATGTTCCGGGTCTTTCTGAATATTTAAACATAAATGCAAAATCAAATCTTGCTTCTTCAAGTAATGAAAGTGTTTGATGGTGATCTTCTTCTGTCTCACCGCAAAATCCTGCTATAATATCTGTAGAAACAGTGGCTTCCGGAATAATAGTTCTAATTGCTTTTATCTTTTCAAGATACATCTCTCTTGAATATCCTCTTTTCATTCTCATAAGGACCTTTGAACTGCCTGATTGTACGGGCAGATGAATGCTTTTACAGATATTCGGAAGGCTTGCGATAGTGTGCAGTACTTTGTCAGATAAATCCTTTGGATGGGAGGTTGAAAACCTGACTCTGAGGCGCGGATCAATTTTAGCAGTCATTCCGAGTAAATCTGCAAAGTCTATAATATTCTGATTATCCGACCAATTATAAGAATTTACATTTTGGCCCAATAAAGTAACCTCCCGGAAACCTTCTTTGAATGCTTCCTTCGCTTCAAGAAGGATAGATTTAGGGTCACGGTTACGTTCTCTCCCACGGGTAAAGGGAACAACACAATATGAACAAAAGTTATCACACCCACGCATGATAGAAATGAATGCAGTCACACCATTGCTGTCATATCGAACTGGACTAATATCTCCATAGGTTTCTTCCGTTGAAAGGATCGTATTTACAACTTTACCCCCATTCTCAGCAGCTTTAATAAGTTGTGGAAGATCACGGTATGAATCTGGCCCAGCAATCATGTCTATCAAAGGCTCATCTTCGAGTAATTTTTCTTTGATACGCTCTGCCATGCATCCAATAACTCCAATGATAAGATCCTTATTCTTTTTTTTATAGTTCCTAAAGCTTTCAAGTTTTGCCCTTACTCTCTGTTCAGCGTTTTCCCTGATCGAACATGTATTTACCAGGATCAGGCTTGATTTTTCAGGAGAGGCCGTCAATTCATAATTATGTTGTTGAAGAATAGCCGCCACCACTTCACTGTCGGCAACATTCATCTGGCAGCCATAGGTCTCAATATATAGTTTTAATTTCATATAAGTAATTTCCTTCGTTCATAAAATTCCGGTCAAAGTTAATTCTTAGTAAAGGAAAAATACAAATCATGCTATAAATTCCAGTCATTCCATAAAATTACTGTTCTAAATATAAGAAATACAATAGTTTAAAAATTTTTTCTTTCTAACCGATTTTTATACTTTTACTTTCAGGTATCTTAAAAGTTAAATGTATGTCAGGACATAGTAAATGGTCAACTATTAAACGAAAAAAGGGGGCTGTAGATTCTAAACGTTCAAAAATGTTTTCCCGAATAGCAAAGGAAATAACTATTGCAGTTAAAACCGGGGGATCTGAACCAGAATCTAATCCCAGGCTGAGAGTGGCCATAGCCAATGGAAAGGGAGTAAATATGCCCAAAGAAAATATTACAAGGGCAATTTCCAAAGGAGAAAAAGATGAAGCAGGATTACAGGAAGTTACTTTCGAGGGATATTTGTCTAATGGTATAGCTGTATTTATTGAGTGTCTGACAGATAATAATAATCGAACAGTCAGTAATATCAGGTCGCTTTTTAATAAAAAGGGAGGAAGCCTTGGTACAAACGGTTCACTAAATTATATTTTTGACAGGAAGGGAGTAATACAGGTTCCAATCAAAGATCGTGATCCGGATGAATTTCAACTGGAAATCATTGATGCCGGAGTTGAAGATTGCGAAATTGAAGGGGATATGATGGTTGTAACGACCGCAATGGAAGATTTTGGAAATGTCCTGAAAAAACTCGAGGAATTAGGTATTGAACCCGAGAATTCAGAGTTGCAGAGAATTCCAAAGGAAACCAAAACTCTCCCTGTTCCGGATTCAGTAAAAATTCTGAAAATTATTGAAGATTTTGAGGATGATGATGATGTTCAGAATGTTTTCCATACACTTGAAGTATCAGACGATGTACTTTCAGCTATGGAGATTTGACTTCTTCCTTTAAGAGTGGCATGGCAAAAAAGAACCCTGTACCTTCTTCTTCAGAACTAGTAAAAAAAACTTTTCCTTTAAGGTACCTCTCACCTAGTAATTTCATGCTATAAGTGCCAAGTCCCCTGTCAAATGCTTTGGTAGAAAAACTACGTTTAAAAATCTGCATCTGAACATTACGGGGGATAAAACCTGGATTTCTTACTTCAAAATGCAGGCTATCACCTATTTGTCTGACACCAAGAGAAATTACATCATTGTCACGGGAGGCTTCAAGGGCATTTTTTACCATGTTCTTAATTATCCTCACAAGGAGTGTCCGATCAGCAAAAACGGTGATATGCTCACTATAATCTGAGATTTTCAACTGATATACCATTGAAGATCGGCTTCGGAATTGAGATTTAACATTTTCAAGGATTTCATAAGAATCCAAATGAACATATTTTGGAATAAGTTCACCGGATTCTGCTGCTGAAATCTGCTTTTGAGCCTCAATTTCCTCCACAAGTTCAATACTAAGATCTTGAATGATTTTAAGAAACTCCTCTTTTTTATTCATATCATCCATCTGGGGAATGAGTTCGGAAATACCTTTTAAATTTCCTGCGGTATTCAGGATGTCATGAAAAAAAATCCGTTCTAGCATTCGCCTCCTTTTTTCCCCGCTGATATCAGCCAGAGTAAAAATCAGAAAACGTTCATCATTCCAATAAAATGGTCTGGAAGTAACCATAAAATCCTGGACTGTTTCAATTCCATTATTTTCGGATACGACCAGACATTCATCCGTAACCATTTTGTCTTCATTTAAGCTTGTTAAAATTGTGTTCACAACTCCACAGTAAGCGCATTGTTCAGTAGTTCCACATACATCACCCCGGTCTTTGGTATGAACGCAACCTAATGCCGCACCGGGTGCTTTTCCGAAAAAATCATGCAACCCAGCTGATTGAATCTGATCAATTAATACTTCATTTGTGAAAATAATTTGTCGGTTTTCATTCAAAATAGCAACAATATATGGCAGAGCCTGAGTAAGTTCCTTGAAAATGGAAATGGATTCCAGCGAGAGGAGTTGTTCTACAAGCTTTTTTCCCCCGTCCCGCTTGGGAGAAGCATGATACGTCTTCATTTATTAAGAGATTTCATTTTGTTGAATATCCTTGGGTCGCTTTCGGATTTTTTTAGGCTTCTTTTCGAGCCCTCTGAAGAAAAACCGGACCGTCATAATGAAAAACATACAACACGCCATGATCAACCCAAGGTTAGCAAAGATATTATCAGGGATGAATAAACTAAATAATGGGATCATTATGCCGGTTAACGTGGCAAGGATACCTGTTAATACCGGAATTTTCTGGGTAATATATGCAAAAATCCCGAGTACGAAGAAACTTAAACCTATGAGATTATACGCTGTTTTTAAATATATGTCTTTTTCACTGGAAAGAATATAAATATTAACTTTTAGAGGGTCGGGAGTTGTCAGGTCAATTTCTAAATAATTTCTTAGTAGATTATCAATGGAAAACCCTTTTATCCCTGCAACAAAAAACATGACCGCGGCCAGTAAAAGAAAAAATCCATGTAAGTATCCCAGAAAGGGCTGGTGTGGTACAAGTGCAGAAATTAAAGCCGATGCAGAGATAGTAAGCAAAAATGCACTTACCATCCATAATAAAGAGTTAATATGCAATAGGTTCTTATTCTCACTCAAGTACTCAATATCTTCAGAAAGAGATGAAAGTGCACTTAAGAACTTAACATCTGTCAATAAGGTTATAATTACTGAAAATCCGGTAAGTAAAAGAAAGATACCTGCAGTTACTTCTGGCTTTCTTTTAATATCAGTGCTTTTTGACATACTGCAAAGTAACATATTTTTTCAGAATAACCCATTGAGTAAATAAAATTGATTAATTTTGCAAGTTAAAGGGATCAAGATGAGAAAGCTGACATATCTGCTATTCGTACTGGTATTCCAGGTTTTACCGATACAATCACAACCATCTCAGCATGCCTCCTCTACGGATTTACTTCAGATGCTGAAGAATTTTAATAGCAATAATTCTGAGATTACCATTCACCTTGATTCTCTGATTGAAATGAATTATTATAAACATATTCATTACAATCGGAAAGATCCGGGAGCTAAAGGATATCAAATCAGGATTTATTCGGGTTCCGGCCAACGGGCAAAGGAAAATGCAGAAAAGGCAAGATCACTTTTTTTGTCAAAATATGAAAATATAGGAGCATATCTGGTGTACGATACACCTGATTATAAAGTATATGTCGGAGATTGCAGAACACCAAGTGATGTACTTAAACTGATTCTTAGGGTAAAGGTGGAATTCCCTAATGCATTCCCGGTATCCCGCAGAATAAATGTATCATATGATTAAGGAAAGAACTTCAGCATGAGTGATGAAATCAGGCACAAATGTGGTATAGCCCTGGTAAGGCTGTTTAAACCATTGGAATACTACCAGATGAAATATGGTACATGGCAGTTTGGATTGCAGAAACTGTATCTGTTAATGGAGAAACAGCGCAACAGGGGTCAGGATGGAGCAGGTATTGTGAGTCTTAAATTGGATACTCCTCCGGGAAATAAATACTTTAACCGCAAAAGATCGACAAATTCTTCAGCTATTAATGAAATTTTTGATAGTATTTATAAGACTTTTCGGAAAATCGAGAAATACAAACCTGAACTTCTGGCTGATGCGCAATGGGCTAAGGCCAATCTCCCATTTGTCGCTGAATTGTATCTTGGCCATCTCAGGTATGGGACATTTGGTAAAAATAACCTTGATAATGTCCACCCAGTAATGAGACAAAATAATTGGAAAGCCAGAAACCTGGTGATTGCCGGTAACTTTAACCTCACCAACGCAGATGAACTTTTCGACCAGCTTATTGAACTTGGTCAAGCTCCAAAAGACTTTTCCGATACAGTAACTATGCTAGAAAAAGTGGGCCATTTTCTGGATAAAGAGAATCAACTATTGTTCGATAAATTCAAAGAACAGGGCTATTCTAATGTTGATATATCCTCCCTTATTGCTAAAAATTTGGATATTGCCAAAGTGCTTGCCGAATCAAGCAAACGCTGGGATGGTGGGTTTGCTGTTACCGGAATGATAGGTAATGGTGATGTGTTCCTGCTGCGCGATCAATATGGAATCCGTCCGGCTTATCATTATCATAATGAAGAGATCGCTGTTTTTGCATCTGAGAGGCCGGCTATTCAAACAGCCCTTAACCTGGATTACAGGGATATCGAAGAGGTCCCGCCAGGCCATGCTGTAATTATTAAGAAAAACGGGGATTATTCAGTTGAAAAAGTGATTACCCCAGGTATGCGGAAATCATGTTCATTTGAAAGAATATACTTTTCACGAGGATCCGATCAGGATATATATAATGAACGGAAAAAACTTGGTGAACTCTTAGTGCCTGATATTTTAAAAGCCATTGATTACGATTTAAAAAATACTGTTTTCTCGTTTATCCCAAATACTTCTGAGTCAGCTTTCTATGGCATGATTCAGGGAATAGAGACATATTTGATTAAAAAGAAAATAGAGGTTTTCAGGACTCGCGGGACCGAATTGAGCGATAACGAGCTGGAAAACCTTATCTCGGAAAGACCCAGGGTTGAAAAAGTAGCTATTAAAGATATTAAACTTCGCACGTTTATTGCTCAGGATAGCGGACGTAATGATCTTGTCGGACATGTTTATGATATAACCTATGGCACGGTAAGAAGAGGAATTGATAACCTTGTCGTTATTGATGATTCTATTGTGAGGGGAACAACCCTTAAACAAAGCATTCTTAGAATACTTGACAGACTCGGACCTAAGAAAATTGTGGTGGTGTCTTCATCACCACAGATAAGATATCCTGATTGCTATGGAATCGATATGGCAAAACTGTCTGATTTTATTGCTTTCAAAGCAGCCATTGAATTACTGAAAGAAAAAAATAAAGAATCTGTGATAAGTAAAGTTTACCGCAAATGTCTTGAACAAAAAGACCTGCCTAAGGAAGAATACATAAATGTTGTGAAGGATATTTACAGTCCTTTTTCTCCTGATGAATTATCAGCTAAAATAGCCCAGCTCCTTAAGGCACCTGATCTTAAAGCGGAAGTAAAAATTGTCTTTCAAACCATTGAAAACCTTCACCTTGCCTGTCCTAATGATACAGGTGACTGGTATTTTACTGGAGATTATCCGACTCCGGGAGGTAATAAAGTAGTTTCAACTTCCTTTATAAATTTTATCGAGGGAGTCAACAGAAGAGCTTATTAATGATGTTTATATTTCTTGAGCAGTCTCTTTAAAGCATCCGATAAAGCTATGGTTTTTAACTTACCCTGATTATACTTCTTTTGTAAATAACTACTTACATGTCTTTCAACTTTCTTCTTATACAAATCGTTTATGGTGATCATGATAGCGGTTTCTTCAACATTCCCGAAATAGGGATTTAAAACTGTTCCAAATGTTTTAAGAGAAGGAGAAAGGTTCATATATGCATTAATGAGGGGAGGAATGTTTTCTCCAAATGCCCGCACCTTACGTGAAAGTATTTTATAATCTTCCATAAATGTCAAGCCTGTGAATGTGGCTTTCATTTCATCCCTGTCAATAAAGGTTTCGAGAGGATTTTTCGGTGAAACAAGATTTTCAGTGTCTGGGAAATGTTTATCCAGGAAATATAATATTAAATTTCTCGCTCTCTGATTATAATTCCTGTACATGGTCACTTTTCCAAAAAAATATTGCTTTTCCGGGTTATCTATTATCAAGGCACCCAAACCATCCCAAAGATTATCAAGGGTATATAAAGCCTTTCTTCTGGTTTTTGTATTCTGATACTTTGGCTGCACAAAAGATCTTCCTAGTTCAATTGTATGTGGAAGATATTCTTTTCTAAATTTTTCTGAAAAATTAAAAAGTTTAGCAGTAGCTAACTGAATTTCCCCATTGTGGTAAATATTTGAATCATCACAAATATGAAAACGGTATCCACCGAGGATTTCTTTTTCGATTGGATCCCAAACAATTAGTTGTTTATAAGCAACTTCACTTGTGTCATAATGATCAATATCCAGGGACTTCCCTGTACCTCCCCCGGCAGTTCTGAAGGTAATTTCCCTGAGCCTGCCGATCTCCCTCATTACATTTGGAGAATCGTGATGAGTTATAATGTAAAGCAAGTTATCTGCATTATTTGTTTTCCTTATAAGCTTATCCTCTGTCAATTCTGCTTCAATTAACTCATGTGGTATAGGTGGAATGATATTTTCCATGTCAAATGTTTTTCAAGTGCTAAGTTAGGAAAAAATTAATTATCTGGATTGAATGCTTTCTGGTAATCATTTGGCAGGTTATATACATATTCCTGGATAAGCAAAGCCCATTCGGCAGGTTTTTTCGACCTGTTAAAGGCTTGCCAGGGAATCACCGGGCCAATGTTGATGGTAAAATGCTTATTCCTGTGACGAAATGTTTCATCCGGGAGAAAAAACATCTCAATATTAGATTTAATCCTTAAGAGCTTTCTCAAATTCGCTAGTAAATAGAAGAAATTTGTGCACCTTCCGCTAAAATGGATAGGAATAATGGATCTTTCATATTGGATCGCCTTACTGACAAAATTTTTTTTCCACTCCACATCACGAATTATAGCTCCTCTTTTCCGGCTAACAAGGCCTGCAGGAAAAGTTAGGATTTGTTCATCCGATCTCATAACCTCATCAAGGTTCCTGGCTACTTCCAACGATTGGTTCCCATGTTTGTTTATTGGTACAAAAAATTCATCCATGTTCTTGATATTCATAAGAATATCATTTGAAATAGATTTTACTCTACCAAATTTTTCAATAATTAATTTAATCAATAGTACACCATCAAATCCTCCAAGGGGATGGTTTGAAACAAATATGAAACGCCCACTCTCTGGAATATGCTCAATACCAATGTATGTGGTTGTGACATTAAACTCTTTAATGGCTGCACTTATGAAATCGTATCCTTTCAGGTTACCATTTTTTTCAAGAAATGTGTTAATTTCCTTGATATGAAGGATGCAGTTAAGAAACCTGTAGAAGAAACCAGGTAAGTACGGAGCTAATCCAGGATTCTTTTGTTGAAAGATTTTTCGCAGGTCAACCCTCTGCAAGTCAGTGGATTTAATTGTTTCGTTCATTAATGTCCTTCATATTGAATGATTTCCCAAAGCACCAAATTTACAAAAAAACTTCTTGTTTTTTACTTCTCTTCAACCACTGTTTTTATACCGATTTCGCTGTCAGAATGGGGAAGAAAAGGAAAAAGTTTTCAACAAAGTGGTAAAAAATGGGATAAAGTGGTGTAAAGTGGGAATTTTTATATTATTTTTACCCTTTAATCAAGGGATGCACCATGATAAGCTTTATTGGGGACTATAGGTGTAAGTTGGATTCGAAAGGAAGGATTGCTTTACCATCTGCCTTTAAAAGGCAGATGCGTGAAGCAATTCAGGATGGTTTTGTCCTCAAAAGAGATGTGTTCGAGAAATGCCTGATCCTTTATCCAATGAAGGAGTGGGAAAGACAGAACCAGATAATCCGAGCCAGGACAAACACCTACAACAAGGAACATGCAAGCTTTCTTAGGATGTTTTTCAGTGGAACAGCTGAAGTTATACCAGATGCCAACAGCAGGATTCTTCTGCCAAAACGCTTGCTCGAATTTGCAGGAATTGAATTAGAAATTGTTATGGCTGGGCAATATGGCCGGATTGAAATTTGGTCGGTAGAACACTATGAAAAGATCAGCAATGCATATGAAGGATTTGCGGCAATGGCTGAAAAGATCCTTGGAGGGTCAAATGATTAAAAAATTGAGTGATGATCTATCACAAACCAGTTTTGTTAGAAGAAAGTATCAAAGGACTGAATATAAAACCTAATGGAAAGTATGTCGACCTGACATTTGGAGGTGGGGGGCATGCATTCGGAATACTTAAGGAACTGGGGATTAATGGGAAACTTCTGGCATTTGATCAGGATAAGGATGCAGCTCAAAATATGATACCTGATTCCAGGTTAACTTTTATACACTCCAATTTCAGGTTTCTCAGAAATTTCCTGCGGTTTTATAAGATTGAAAAAATTGATGGTGTCCTGGCTGATCTTGGCATTTCGTCGCATCAGATTGATGTCCCTGAAAGAGGATTCTCATTCATGAAAGATGCTTTCCTGGATATGAGGATGAATGCAGGAGCCGGGTATTCAGCTGCTGATGTTCTTAATACATATGATGAGAATGAGCTGGTGAGGGTATTCCGGAATTATGGGCAACTGGCAAATGCAAAATCTATTGCTGCCCGCATTATTGCTGTCCGAAAGGAAAATAAGATAGAAAGAACTCTTGAGCTGGTGGATATCCTCAATGCATTGATTCCACGTAGGATACAAAATAAGACCCTGGCACAGATTTTCCAGGCATTAAGGATTGAAGTGAATGATGAAGTCGGAGCATTGAAAGATTTATTGAAACAACTGCCAGAGTTAATGGCCCATGAGGGAAGATTAGTTTTTCTTACATACCATTCCATCGAAGATCGAATGGTGAAGAATTTTTTAAAGACTGGAAATATTGAAGGGAAATTGCATAAAGACTTTTTTGGTAATACATCGGTTCCTTTTACGCTGATACAAAAAAGCAGTATCGTTCCGTCAGATAATGAGGTTATTGGAAACCCAAGGGCAAGGAGTGCCAGGTTAAGAATCGGAGAAAAGATATAGCTATGACAGAGAAAAATAAAAAAAATGAATTTAAAGAAAGGAAAGAAGAACATTTTATAAGTTTTTCTTCAGCATTGAGGGGAATCATAGATGGATCTCTACTCACCAGGAAGGCTTTTCAGAAACAGCTGCCATTTATTCTTTTTCTCTCACTTTTAGGGATAATGTATATCTCAAACAGGTACCATGCAGATAAACTGCGAAGAGAGATCAAAATATTAAAAGCCGACCTTGGAGAGTTGAGGGCTAGAGCACTTTTTACTTCCTCCGAGTTAATGAAAATGGGGAGGCAAACTGAGGTTGCAGATGTAGTTAAGAAATATGGGCTGGAAATTAAGGAATCACAGGTTCCACCTAAAAAAATCGTTGTTAATAAAATTCCTGAATAATACATGTCTATTAAAAATGACATATTGTGGAGAGTTGGTGTGATTTACATTTTCATGCTGCTGTTTACCATGTCTATTATTGCCCGAATTATATACCTTCAGTTTGCGGAAAATGATAAATGGTCAGCCTCAGCAGAATTGGCTCCAATACGCCAGGTGGCGATAAATCCCGAGAGGGGTGATATATACAGCTCAGATGGACGAGTCCTTGCCCTTTCTGTTCCGTTTTACGAGATCCGTATGGATCTAACAGTCGATTTTCTGACGAATGACTACTTCTATGATCATGTCGATGATTTAGCTCATAAACTCGCTCTATTATTCAAAGATAAAAGCTGGGTTGAATATAAACGTGATCTTATTAGAGCCAGGAAGGATAAACTACAGTATTACCTGGTAAAAAATAATGTATCATATGATCAGATGAGTAAAGCGCGTGAATTTCCTATTTTCAATCTCGGGCGATACAAGGGTGGGGTGAGGTATGTTCAGGACAGTAAACGAATCAGGCCCAATGGATCTTTGGCTGCACGTACGATAGGCAGCACTACAAAAGGCGAACTGGGAAACCGGGTTGGGATTGAGGGAGCATATGATAAAGAACTGCGGGGTCAAGAAGGCCTGAGTTTACAAAAACGTCTTTCAGGCAATCTTTATGTTCCCATGGGAGATGGGAATCAGGTTGAACCTAAGGATGGGAAGGATATTGTTTCCACTATTGATGTAAATATTCAGGATGTAGCAGAGAGAGCCTTATATATTGCCCTGAAAAGAAATGATGCTCATCATGGAACGGTTGTAGTGATGGAAGTTAAAACGGGTGAAGTCAGGGCGATTTCAAACCTGGAGAGAGATGACTATGGCAGATACTATGAATCCTACAACTTTGCTATCGGTGAAAGTACAAATCCCGGTTCCACATTCAAGCTGGCATCACTTTTAGTTGCATTGGAAGATGGGTGTATCGATATTGATGACACAGTTAATACAGGCAACGGACAAATATCCTATTATGGGAAGAAACTAGAAGACAGTGGAGACAAAGGTCTTGGAAAGATTACTGTGCGAAGGGCATTTGAAGTATCTTCCAATGTAGGTATCTCTAAACTAATTTACGATAACTATAAAGGTAGAGAAAAGAAATTTGTCGAAGGGCTTTATAAACTTGGCTTAAATCAGGAGCTTAATCTCGACATCAAGGGTGAGGCCAGACCAGAGATCAGATTTCCAGGACAACCCGGATGGTCAGGAATTACTCTCCCATGGATGTCAATCGGTTATGAAATCAGGATGACTCCATTACAAATTCTTACACTATACAATGCAGTGGCAAACAGGGGAATAATGGTAAAACCAAAGTTCGTTAAGGAAATACGTTATCATGGAAGCAGAACTAGGAGTTTTGATACGGAAATAATCAATCCATCCATCTGTTCAAGATCAACTTTGAATAAAGTCAGGATGATGCTTGAGGGTGTGGTTGACAGTGGAACTGCAACTAATCTTCACAATAATAATTTTAAAATAGCAGGCAAGACAGGTACTGCTCAAATCCCTGATAAAAAAACCGGTTTTGCAGTTAAATCTAATATTACCTACCAGGCTTCTTTTGTAGGTTATTTTCCTGCCGATGATCCAAAGTATAGTTGCATTGTGGTGGTTAACTCTCCCTCGCGTTTTGTATATTATGGTAATATAGTCGCCGGACCCGTTTTCAGCGAAATAGCCAACAAGGTTTATGCCACAAGCCTGGACATGAACGAGCCTATAAATAAGTCTAATTCACGTATTACAGAAATTCCATATTCAAAAAGTGGGAACTTTGGTGAACTCAAGGAAGCCTTGGATTACCTCGAAATTCCTTATGAAAACGACGGGAAAAAGTCTGCCTGGATAATGGCTACTCAAGATAAGGAAAAAATCCTGGTTCAGTCCAGGTCTATTCCTGAAATGCTTGTTCCAAACGTTATAGGAATGGGATTGAAAGACGCTGTTTATCTTATGGAAAGAGTAGGGTTATCAGTGCTTGTCACAGGAAGAGGAACAGTCAGATCACAATCGCTATATCCGGGAACTTTGGCACGACCGGGGTTTAATGTACAACTTGAAATGACCATACCTGACAGCTAATGGGAACTCTAAGTAGGCTATTAAGAAATGTTGATGTGATCTCAGTAAAAGGATCATTGGAATCTCGTGCGGCAAATATTTGTTTCGATTCACGCAAAATAGCTGCTGATGATGTCTTTGTTGCAGTAAAGGGAACAAAAGCAGACGGGCATGAATTCATCCCTGAAGTGATAGAAAAAGGGGTCAGGATAATTATTTATGAAAATGCCCCCAGCGAATTTAAATATAATTGCAGCTACGTTCAGGTTAGAGACAGTCATCGTGCACTTGCCATCATATCATCTAATTTTTATAATAATCCATCCGAAAGGATCAGTCTGATAGGAGTGACTGGCACAAATGGGAAAACAACCATTGCATCATTATTATATGGGGTATTCATGGATATGGGTTATCCCTGCGGATTACTGTCAACAATAAAGACTATGGTAGCTGGAAAATCAGGTCCCGCCACTCATACAACCCCCGATCCACTTCAGATAAATATGCTTCTATCGGAAATGACTGAGATGGGATGTGAATATGCATTTATGGAAGTTTCATCCCATGCTATCCATCAGAAAAGGATTTTGGGTTTAACATTTCGCGGTGGAATATTCACCAATCTAACACACGATCATCTCGATTATCATAAGGATTTCATGCAATACAGGGATGTGAAAAAATCATTCTTCGATGGTCTTCCTGCATCTTCTTTTGCATTGATAAATGCTGATGACAAAAATGGGGCTGTCATGACCCAGAATACAATGGCCAGTGTATATACCTATGGTATTAAGTCTCTGGCTGATTTCAAGGCAAAAGTCAAAGAAAATCATTTTACCGGGTCCCTTCTTCAGATAGGTAAACATGAACTATGGACAAAACTTCCCGGTCTTTTCAACGCTTATAACGTTCTTGCAGTGTATTCCACTGCCAGTCTTCTGGGTGCAGAGGACAGTAAAATCCTGGAGAGCATTAGCAATCAGGAATCTATTAGTGGGCGATTTCAGATTATACGCTCGAAAGAAGGTATCATCGCTATAGTCGATTATGCCCATTCTCCGGATGCACTTGAAAATGTGCTGAAAACAATAAGAGGAATCAGATTTCCGGAAAACAAAATCATCAGCGTTATTGGGGCCGGAGGGAATAGAGATAAAATGAAACGGCCGGTTATGGCAAAAGTGGCAGCAATGCTGAGTGACAGGGTGATACTGACAACAGATAATCCCCGGGATGAAGAACCTGAAGCTATTATTCATGATATGAAGGCCGGACTTGATAAGGGGCTGGAGAAAAAAGTCCTCACCATCACGGATAGAGAGGAGGCAATAAGGGTAGCTTGCGGATTTGCTGAAAAAAATGATATAGTCCTTGTGGCAGGAAAAGGACATGAAACATACCAGGAAATTAAAGGGAAAAGAATTCACTTTGATGATAGGGAAATTATAATGAAATATTTTGAAATAAGGTAAAGGATGCTGTATTATTTATTCAATTATCTGGACAAATTTGATATACCCGGAACGGGTCTATTCCAATATATTTCATTTCGTTCTGCAATGACAGTGATTACTTCTCTGATTATCTCCATGATTTTTGGGAAGAACATTATCCGCTATTTATATGCCAGGCAAATAGGGGAAACTGTAAGAGACCTTGGGCTTGAAGGCCAGAAGACCAAGCAGGGAACACCTACCATGGGAGGCCTGATCATATTGCTTTCTATCATTGTTCCAACAATACTCTTTGGTGATCTTACCAACATTTATGTCGTTTTATTGCTGATTACAACTGTTTGGCTCGGATTTATAGGATTTCTTGATGATTATATCAAGGTTTTCAAAAAGAATAAAAGTGGATTAACCGGGAACTTTAAAATATTAGGACAGGTTGGTCTGGGAATAATCGTTGGCTTAACCCTTTACTTTAGTGATCAGGTTAAAATCAGGGAATATGTCCATGTCACACCCGAACAGGCTGAAACCAGCAATTTGCCGGTCGTTCATAAACAGAACGGATATTATGAAGTGAATGAAGAAAAATCCACACTTACCACTATCCCTTTTTTGAAAAACAATGAATTTAATTATTCCTGGCTGGTCTGGTTCATGGGTGAGAAGTCATCAAAATTTGCATGGATTGCATTTGTTCTGGTGGTAATTTTTATCATAACTGCAGTTTCCAATGGGGCAAATATAACCGACGGTCTCGACGGTTTGGCACCTGGTTTGGCTGCAATAATCGGAACGACCCTTGGGATCCTGGCATATGTTTCAGGTAATACTATTTTCGCCGATTATCTCAACATTATGTATTTACCATATATTGGTGAACTGGTAATATTTGCAAGTGCATTTATTGGAGCAACAGCTGGATTCTTATGGTACAACTCTTACCCTGCTCAGGTATTCATGGGGGATACCGGAAGTCTTGCTATTGGAGGTATAATCGCCGTGTTCGCAATTGTAATAAGGAAGGAATTACTAATCCCCATTCTATGCGGAGTATTTCTTGTTGAGAACCTATCCGTAATGATGCAGGTAAGTTATTTTAAATATACCAGGAAAAAATACGGGAAAGGAAAAAGAATATTTAAAATGGCCCCCCTTCATCATCATTATCAGATGCTTGGATATCCGGAACCTAAAATTGTAACTCGATTTTGGATTGTCGGGATTCTACTTGCAGTAATTACAATAGTAACTCTGAAAATACGGTAAAAATAAAACTGAAGGATCATGGATAATGTAAAGAAAATAGTCATTCTTGGTGCTGGGGAAAGCGGATTAGGTTCAGCGATCCTCGCCAAAAAACAAGGATTCGAAGTTTTTGTTTCTGACAATGGAAAAATCCAGCCCAGATATCTTGAAATGCTTATCAAACATGATATTCCTTACGAAGAAAACAAACATACCGACAGAATTATCTTAAGCGCAGACGAACTCATAAAAAGTCCCGGAATTCCTGAAAGTTCTGTTATTGTCCAGCTCATCAGGAAAAAGGGTATTAAAATTATTTCCGAGATTGAATTTGCCGCAAGGTACACAATGGCTAAAAAGATATGTATTACTGGAAGCAATGGAAAAACTACCACAACCTCTCTGATTCATCATATGCTTCGAAAAGCAGGATTAAATGTTGGAATAGCTGGTAATGTGGGCAAAAGTTTTGCATATCAGGTAGCCACAGAAGATTTCGATTATTATGTTTTAGAATTGAGCAGTTTCCAATTGAATGGTATGTATAATTTCAAAGCTGACATTGCTATTCTCCTGAATATTACACCTGACCATCTGGACAGGTACGACTATAACTTGCAAAATTATGTGGATTCCAAGTTCAGGATAACGCAGAATCTTACTGAGGATGAATACTTTGTTTTTTGTTCTGATGATGAAATCACCATTAAAGAGCTTGAAAAGATTGTAATCAAAGCTCAAAGGCTCCCTTTTGCTTATCGAAAAAGTTCTGAGGAGGTCGCATGGATTGATGAAGAGAATTACATGCATATTGAGTTTGATGACGTAGATTTTTCAATGTCTGTAAGAGAACTATCCCTCAGGGGAAAGCACAATGCATATAATTCCATGGCTGCGGGAATTGCTGGTAATGTATTAAAGATAAGGAAAGAAATTGTCCGTGAGAGCCTCATGGATTTTCAGGGCGTTGAACACAGGCTTGAAACGGTTTTAAGAGTTCGGGGAATAGAATTTATTAATGATTCTAAAGCCACCAATGTGAATTCAACCTGGTATGCCCTTGAGAGTATGCATTCAAAAGTGATTTGGATCGCTGGAGGAGTGGATAAAGGTAATGATTATGAAACATTGAAAGAACTGGTGAAAACGAAAGTAAAAGTTTTGATCTGTCTTGGAAAAGATAACCGAAAACTGCATGAGGCATTTGAGGAACTTGTTGAGGAAATTCTGGATGTCAGCAATATGCGCGACGCTGTTAGAAAAGCCTACCATTTTGGCAGGGATGGAGAAACAGTCCTGCTTTCTCCCGCATGTGCAAGTTTCGACTTATTTAATAATTTCGAAGAAAGAGGACGTCAGTTTAAAGATGCAGTAAGAGAACTTTAAATGGCAATAAAACTGAAAATAAAAGGTGATCGTGTGATATGGATGGTAATCCTCATCTTATCACTCATTTCTATTTTAGCGGTTTATAGTTCGACAGGTACACTTGCATATAAGTTTCGTGGAGGCAATACGGCTTATTATCTTATCAAACAGTTTCTGATATTATTGGTTGGGATATTTTTAATCATTTTTACACATCAGATACCCTATAAATATTATTCGAGATTATCACAATTGTTTTTATATATCGCAATACCACTTTTACTTGTAACCCTGGTAACAGGTTCAACAATCAATGAGGCAAGGAGATGGCTAACTTTGCCTGGAACAGGCTTCACTATTCAACCTTCCGATTTTGCAAAGCTTTCTGTAATCATGTACGTAGCAAGAATTTTGTCTATTGAGCAGAATAGGATAAATGAATTGAAAGGTGCATTTATTCCGATAATCATCCCTGTAATTATAGCCTGTATGCTTATTTTACCAGCTAATTTTTCCACTGCAGCCATTCTGTTTGTCACATGTATGGCGCTTATGTTTGTTGGAAGAATTCCATTTAAATATCTAGCCCTTACAATTGTGGGAGGATTAATTTTACTTTCATCATTTATTGGAATATCACTTGCCCTGGATAAAAGCGGCAGAATTGAGACCTGGAAAAACCGTATTGAATCATATATCTCCGGAGAGGAAAATGAGGATAACTTTCAGGTTAACAGGGCTAAAATTGCGATTGTTAATGGAGGTCTTATTGGAAGGGGACCTGGCAACAGTACACAGAGGAATTATCTGCCACATCCCTATTCCGATTTCATCTTTGCCATAATCATTGAAGAATATGGATTGTTTGGGGGAACATTGGTGCTAATATGTTATTTATGGCTGTTTTTTCGAGCTTCTCTTATTGTGAGACGAAGCAAAAGAACATTTGGGGCTTTCCTTGCATTTGGATTAAGTCTGGGCCTGGTTCTTCAGGCCATGATAAATATGGCAGTTGCTGTAAATCTTGTACCTGTTACCGGGCAAACTCTTCCTTTAGTAAGCATGGGGGGATCATCCATACTATTCACCAGTACTTCCTTGGGGATGATCCTTAGTGTTAGCTGGGGGGTTGAAGCTGACCAGAAAAAAGCAACAGAAAAATTACAACCTAAAAATAAACAAGCATAGGGTGAATAAGAGAGTAATTATAGGAGGTGGAGGAACCGGAGGACATATTTTCCCCGCGATTTCTATAGCTAATGCACTCAGGAAAGCAGATCCTGGTATCAGCATCCTCTTTGTGGGAGCAATGGATAAAATTGAGATGGTAAAGGTACCTGAGGCAGGGTATAAAATTATAGGACTTCCTGTCAATGGCTTTCAACGAAAAATCAGCCTGAGGATTTTTATATTTCTATTTAAACTATTGAAAAGTATGTACTTGTCGAAAAAGATAATCAAGGATTTTAACCCGGATGTTGCTGTAGGGGTGGGAGGATATGCAAGTGGGCCAATCCTGCGGGCAGCATCTGTGAAAAACATCCCCATTGTCCTGCAGGAACAAAATTCATATGCGGGATATACTAATAGAATACTTTCAAAATCAGCGGTAAAAATTTGTGTTGCCTATGCTGAAATGGAGAAATTTTTTCCTGCACATAAGATCATCCTTACCGGAAATCCTGTCAGACAAGAAATTGCATATATGAAAACCTCTCCAAAGGAAGGGAAAACTTACTTCGGCCTCTCAGACAATAAAGAGACTATTTTAGTGCTGGGAGGAAGCCTGGGTGCTAAAACAATTAATGAAAGCGTATGGAATAACATCGCTAATATTCCCGAAAACATACAAATTATTTGGCAAACAGGATCAGAATTTTTCCAGAAGGCAGAATCAACAAAATCTAAGCTAAAATCAGGTAGTATTTATGTAACTGACTTTATAGCTCGAATGGATATGGCCTATACGGTTGCAGATTTGATTATTTCCAGAGCAGGGGCAGTAACTATTTCTGAACTTAGCATTGTCGGGAAACCCGTCATCCTTGTTCCGTCGCCAAATGTTGCTGAAGATCATCAAACTTTAAATGCACTTTCACTCGTAAAGCAAAATGCAGCAATATTAATCAGGGACAATGAGGCAAAGGCAAAATTAATGCAGGAGGCTTATACACTCATAAATGACAGGAATAAAAGAAACCTGCTTTCAAGGAACTTAAAAACACTTGCAATCCCCGATTCAGCGGAGAGAATTGCGAAAGAAATATTGGAGCTAATAAAGCAATGAAGGGAACTGATATACACAGGGTTTATTTTTTAGGTATCGGCGGTATAGGAATGAGTGCCCTGGCAAGATATTTCCTTGCTTCAGGTAAGGTTGTAGCTGGATATGACAGGGTGGCGACCCCATTTACCGAACAGCTTATAAGCGAAGGTATGCAAATTCATTTCGAGGATAGTATATCTCTTATTCCAGATGAATTCAGAGATCATCGGAGTACTATGGTGGTTTATACACCTGCAATACCTGGGTCACACTCCGAATTACGATATTTCAAAACGCATGGGTATAATCTGCTCAAAAGAGCGGCGGTACTGGGAAACATAATGAAGGACCACAAAGGAATTGCAGTCGCAGGCACTCATGGGAAAACTACTATTTCCACTATGATTGCACATATTTTTACACAATCAGGTATAGGCTGTAATGCATTTCTTGGCGGGATATCAAAAAATTTTAAATCAAATCTTGTCCTTGAGAAGAAATCTGATTATTTCATTGCCGAAGCTGATGAATTTGATCGCTCATTTCTCACATTATTTCCTGATTATGCAGTGGTAACATCCATGGATGATGATCATATGGATATATACGGCGATCGGAAAAATTTAATCGCTTCGTTTAACCAGTTTGTAAGCCAGATTAAACCATCGGGAATCCTTATCCTGAAAAATAGCGTTTCCCTTCAGGTGCCATCCGGAATAAAAACATTCAGGTATGCATTGGATGAAACATCTGATTATTATGCTTTTAACATCTCAAGGGAAGATTTTATTTATACTTTCAGTATGCATACTCCTTCAGGCAATATTTCAGAAATCAGGCTGGGAGCAAACGGTAAACTCAATATCGAAAATGCTGTTGCGGCTTGTGCCATTGCACATCTGGCTGGTATTGGTATAGAGAGTATTAAAATCTCTCTGGAAAACTATCTCGGAGTAATAAGAAGATTTGATGTCAAAATCCATAACAGAAAAATAGTTTTTATTGATGATTATGCTCATCACCCGGAAGAAATAAAAGCATTTATTACTTCAGTAAAGGAAATTTTTCCTGGAAAAAGAATCACGGGTGTGTTTCAGCCACACCTTTATTCAAGGACAAAAACTTTTTATTCAGGATTTGCAGATAGTCTTTCAATCCTCGATGATGTTATTCTGCTTGATATCTATCCTGCCAGGGAGGAACCGCTTCCTGGTATAAGCTCTGCACTGATATTAAAAGTGTTGAAAAATAAGGGGGAGAGGTTATACTGCTCAACAGATACACTTTTACCCATGGTGGAGAAATTGAAACCCGAAGTATTTCTTACTATGGGTGCAGGGGATATTGATCAGTTGGTTGAACCCTTAAAAGAAATGTTACTTCATATATAGATATGAGAAATGTATTTCAAATATTGATTCTTCTGTTCTTCGGGGCGTACCTGGTAATTGCTCTTGGTTTTACAGCCGATAAGCGCGCTGGAACTAAATGCAAGGATATCATGGTAGAAATCCCAGATGGCGAGCAATATCGTTTCTTAGATAATAATGATATCCAAAAAATTTTAGCAGAGAATCATGTAAATGTTAAAGGAATTATTTTGACAGATATAAATACCCACGATATAGAGGAATTGTTTGCAAAGATTTCATATGTGAAAAAAGTGGAGATTTACACTACAATTGATGGAGTGCTTACCATTAAAATTATGCAAAGAAAACCAATTATAAGGATAATTACTTCAGGAGGTTCAACCTGGTATATCGATAAGGATGGTTTTATACTCCCTGCCAGTCGAAAATTTGTTCCTCATATACTGGTAGCCAATGGTGATTTCAATATGGGAAATCAGTTAAGGGAAACTTTGTCGCTGAGTGAGGTGGAGGATAAGGTATTTTATAAGTCATGGTTTGACGCACTTACATTGGCAAAATTTATTAATGAGGATGATTTTCTAAGTGCCCAGGTAGTACAACTGTATTTAAATTCAAAAAATAATTTCGAAATTATCCCAAGGGTTGGAGCACACCAGATTGTCCTGGGAGATGCATCAGAGTTGAAAAATAAATTTTTTAAGTTGGAAGTTTTTTATAAGGAAGGGCTAAAAAATATTGGCTGGAATAAATATCAAAAAATAGATCTAAGATTTAAAAACCAAATAATCTGTACAAAAAGATAAAGTCATGGCAAATAAAAATCAACTTGTTGCAGCAATTGATATTGGGACTACCAAGATCGTTGCTCTTGTTGGCAGAATCAACGAAAACGACCGATTGGAAGTTCTTGGTCTGAGTAAAACAGTTTCAAAAGGGGTTAAGAGAGGTGTGGTACTGAATATTGAAGAGACTGTTAGTGCAATTGAATCCACTGTCTCGGAGGCCCAGAAACAATCAGGCATTGTCTTTAAGGATGTTTTTGTTGGAATAGCCGGTCAGCATATAAAATCGATCAGAAATCGGGGCTATATAAATCGCGATTCATACGAGGATGAGATAACCCGCTCAGATATTGATAAACTCATCGCAGATATGTATAAAATTCCAGTAGACATTGGTGAGGAAATCATTCATGTTCTGCCCCAGAATTACATTGTGGATAGCGAGACGGGAGTGAAAAATCCAATCGGGATGTCAGGAAAGCGACTTGAGGCAAATTTCCATATTGTGATCGGACAGATTGCCTCAGCAAAAAATATTGAGAAATGTATCAACAGGGTTGGGATGAATGTCAAACAACTTATACTTGAACCTCTGGCTTCCAGTGATGCAGTTCTTACCGATGATGAAAAGGAAGCTGGAGTAGTCCTTGTTGATATTGGTGGGGGCACTACAGATGTAGCAGTATACTACGATGATATAATAAGGCATACGGCAGTAATTCCTTTTGGAGGGAACGTTGTTACCAGGGATATTAAAGAAGGATGTTCTATCCTGCACAGACAGGCTGAGTCGCTTAAGATACAGTTTGGATCAGCACTTGGAGACCTTGCCCAGGAAGATAAGGTAGTTACCATTCCAGGAATCAGTGGAAGGGAACCAAAAGAAATCAGCTTTAAATCATTGGCATATATTATCCAGTCAAGGATGGAAGAGATAATGGATGCAGTCATGTATGAGGTTGAGAATTCAGGGTATCTGGATAAACTGTCAGCAGGAATGGTTCTAACAGGAGGGGGGGCCATGCTGCGCCATCTGCCCCAATTGGTGAAATTCAAAACAGGGCTGGATGTCAGGATTGGTTTCCCAAATGAACGCCTTGCAGCTGATAAGAATGAAGAAATCAACCAGCCTATGTATGCAACAAGTATAGGACTTTTATTGAAAGGTGGAGATTATCTGCATGAACATCTTGATAATATCTCCACAGAGGCAATTAAAGAACCGGTTAAGGAAGCAGG
>CAZKMG010000006.1:0-27999 GCA_964553465.1 uncultured Bacteroidaceae bacterium | reverse complement strand
GTTTTTTTATCAATCAGCTTCTCAAAATCAGCTGCATTATCCCCTTCCACAAACCGAACTTCAATTCCTAGTCTTTTAAACTGGACTTTAAACTGGTTGTATGTTCCTCCGTACAGGTAGGAGGTAGATACTAGATTATCACCGATATTTAAAATATTAGTGAGTGCAAGGAACTGTGCCGATTGGCCGCTTGAAGTAGCCAGGGCAGCTATGCCTCCCTCTAAAGCTGCTATTCTTTTCTCAAAAACATCTGTAGTAGGATTCATGATACGGGTATAGATATTCCCAAATTCTTTTAATCCAAAAAGATTAGCTGCATGTTCTGCACTGTCGAAAACATATGATGTCGTCTGGTATATTGGAACTGCCCTTGATTTGGTTACGGGATCCACAACCTGACCAGCGTGTAATTGTAATGTCTCAAATTTGTATTTAGTACTCATAATTATTGATTTTATTTATTGTTTCTGTGTTATAAATTTTTTGAAAAGAAATTTGGAACATATTTTGTTCCTAATAGAACGTATCTATTTTAAAATGAAAAGTGTGCCTGCTAGTGGCACATATAAAATATGTGATGGAAAAGCATAAGTAAAAACAGTTGTTTCCTCAAGGGATCAGGCAAAGAATTAAATAAGAAAAGTTTCTTACAAGTTTTCATTGGGTAAAGATTTATATTTATCCGCATAAGCCGGATCAGGAATTGGCACCTTTTCCTTAAGATAGGTTGCCAGAGGGTCAGTGAGCCTGTTCTCTCGCCCCTTCTTTATAAACCTGCTCTTTTAGCAAGGAGTGATTTACAGGTACAAAATAAGACCTTTATGTCTGAATTTCCAAATTTTTTTTAAGAAAAATATGCTTTGTAACATAAAACAATTTGTAATTATCTGAGAAACAATTATATATAAAACATTAATTAAAAGATTAATAGATGGGCCACAGAATAATTTTTTTATTGTTCAACGAAGAAATAACCAAAGTATGAAGCAAATATTTACATTTAGCTTTAACATTGGTTTAAATTATTAAATAAAGCTCCATATTATTTTTTTCGTAATATGGGTATCTGAAGATTTAATCCTGTTTGCACATCAGGTGCATTATTCACATTAAAGTCCTCCTTTATATATAAAGAGAATGAATATTTCTTCGAGTATGAAAAGATCAGGTTCCATGTTTCCAGCGGTCTGTAAAGATGAGACAGTGCGTAATGCCAGTGAGTGGATATCCTTTCGCCGGTCAAAACCTGGTAATTGTTTTCTTTACTATCATTATATGCTCGCTGTATAGAATAATTGATTGCGATAGTTATGCATTTCTCATCTTTCAGCCTTTTGATATATTCAAACTGACCTTCTGCCCCAAAAATATATTTTTGATTGCTGAATGAAACAATTTCGCCAGTTTCTATCAGGTGTTGTCTTAATGCATTTACTCCGATTCCCAGGCATAAATCTGTTTTTGCGGAAACCGTAAAAATTTTTAAAGCAGAAGTGGACAAACCGAAATCAAGGGATGGATTATACCTGGAAATATTTGCGCCTAAATGTGCACCGACATTGAAATAAAGATTTCTAATACAGTTGAATTCAGGGTAATAATAGTAGTGTGCCTCAACACCTGGCACCATATAATCACCGTTTTTTAATTCAATGGATTTACCATTCTCATCAATGTATTTGAGATTGGCTTTATCATATCCATAATATTTCCTAGCAAATGGGTCGTTTCCTCCTGCAATTCCTGAATGAAAAGATTCAATGATCTGATCATTTGTCAGAATTGAAAACGGAAATTTACCTTTTGTAAATAAGATTGAACGAATAGTCATCCCCAATTCATGCTTCTCCGATATCCTGAATCTGATATTTGCCTTCAACATCCTGATAACACCATCAGCTTCAAACTGAACTGAATCTGAAGGCATTTCCTGAAGATTAAATTTATCCCAACGTTCGTGCCAAATGATCTTTTCCATGTAATCTCTAACTTTAGGATCTTCCGGTCTGTATGCCTTAACTAGCGGTAGCCAGACATTGCCATTGCCTATACTAAATTGTATCATGATATGTTTTGGAGGGCAAATCTGAAAGTTTTGGTCAATCCTTGAGATAAATATTCCAAGTGGGTGTGTGGAAAGTAGTTCAAAATCAGACACATATTTTTTTTGCGTACCATTATTGAATGTATCTATCAGAATAGACTGAGCCTTAACTTGGCTGATTATGAAGATAAAAAGAAAGGAAAACAGAAGATTGATATATGGAAGATATTTTGACATTACCGTCTATTTTCTGTTATTCTGCTTACTACAATACTTCAAGTTTAACAGAATTCTTGCTTAGAGAATCTTACGGGCTAAAGTATTTATATTAATTAAATAGCCATTCATGTTAATATAAAAATTGAATCTTATCGATTACAATATGAGGTAATCAGTCTTAAAAGTAAGTATTTTAGTATTATACCTGATCATTTCTGCAAAACATAATGATTATTGAAATAAATCTGAAAATGAAAAAAATAATACATTTTCATTTTAGATAATAGCATCTTAATAAACTCATTCTTTTAAAGGATCCAAATATACTTATTTGGACGTGAATGACTTGATGCAATTATTTTATAAATAATGCTTAAGGACATAGATGATTTACAAAAGAAAGTTTTTCTTTATGAGTTTTGTAAATTTGTAAAAACTGCCTCATGCGTAGCAGGATCAATAAGCAACTCATTCAACCAAAATCCATCGTAATTGTCGGTGGATCAAACAATATTCATAAGCCAGGTGGTAAAATATTACAAAATATTCTGGAAGGTGGTTTCAGCGGGAAGACATATGTTGTAAATCAAAAAGGCGATCCAGTTGCGGGGGTTTTGTCTTTCCGAAAAGTAGATGATATTCCTGAAACAGATCTTGCAATCCTTGCCATACCAGCCAGGTTTTGCAGTGAAACTGTGCGGATTCTGTCCGAGAAAAAGAAAACCAGGGCATTTATTATTATTTCTGCAGGTTTTAGTGAAGGAAATGAAGAGGGTATACAGCTAGAAAAAGAATTGGTTCAGATTGTTGAGATAAATGGAGGCACCCTCATCGGACCCAATTGTATTGGTGTTCTGACTCCATTTTACCAGGGTGTATTTACTTCCCCTATTCCAAAGTCCTCCTCTTTTGGGTGTGACCTGATATCAGGGTCAGGTGCAACAGCCGTTTTTATTCTGGAATCAGGTATGCCTAAAGGATTAACATTCTCAAATATATTCTCTGTTGGAAACAGTGCCATGATTGGAGTGGAAGATATTCTTGAATATATGGATGAATCTTATGAGCCCGGACATAGTTCAAAAGTTAAGTTGTTATATATTGAGAGTATTAAGGATCCTGATAAATTACTAAAACATGCATCTTCACTTATCAGTAAAGGCTGCCATATTGCTGCCATCAAGGCTGGTGGATCAGAAGCGGGGAGCAGGGCTGCGAGCTCACATACAGGGGCTATTGCCACTTCGGATCTTGCTGTTGAAGCTCTTTTTAGGAAAGCAGGTATTGTTAGGTGTTTTGGACGTGAGGAGTTGGCAACTGTTGGATCAATTTTCATGAATAAAGAATTAAAGGGTAGGAGAATTGCAATCATTACCCACGCCGGGGGTCCGGCAGTAATGTTAACAGATGCCTTATCTCAGGGAGGACTAGAGATTCCGAAAATTGAAGGGAAATATGCTGATGAGCTCCTATCACATCTGCATCCCGGTTCTTCAGTATCTAATCCAATAGACATGCTGGCTACTGGTACCGCTGATCAATTAGGAATGGTAATTGACTATTGCGAGAAAAAATTCGACAATATTGATGCTATGATGGTGATATTTGGGAGTCCCGGTTTATCTAAGGTTTTTGATGTATATGAACTCCTGCATAATAAAATACAAAGTTGCACTAAACCTATTTTCCCGATCCTTCCTTCCCTTATAACCGCTAAAAAAGAAGTCGAGGAATTTCTAAGCAAAGGGCATTTGAATTTCCCTGATGAAGTAATGCTTGGTAATGCTCTCACCAAAGTTTATAATACCCCAAAACCTGCTGAGAATAAAATATTTTTAGACGAGGTTGAGATTCCTCTTATTCGAAGGATAATTGAACATCTTGATTCCGGTTATATTGCTGAGGCGAATGTCAGAGCGTTACTTGATGCTGCTGGTATTCCAAGGGTCAAGGAAGAGATTGCTAAAAATAAAAAATCATTGGTGACTATGGCCAGGAAAATTGGATACCCACTTGTGATGAAGGTAATGGGACCTTTGCATAAATCTGATGTTGGAGGGGTTACTCTAAATATAAAGTCAAAAAACCATTTAGAAGCAGAGTTTATCAGAATGAAGAAAATTTCTGATTTTGAGGGGATAATCCTTCAACCAATGCTGCAGGGTCTCGAATTGTTCATTGGGGCTAAGTACGAACCAAAATTCGGACACATTGTATTATGTGGATTAGGCGGCATTTTTGTGGAAATAATCAAAGATGTAAGTTCAGGCTTGGCACCACTGACTCTAAACGAGTCCATGAGTATGATACATTCATTGAAATCAATTAAAATAATTCAGGGCACTCGAGGACAGGAGGGCGTGGATATAGAGCTTTTTGCAGAAATTATCATACGTTTATCAACTATGTTGAGATTTGCAACCGAAATTAAAGAAATGGATCTTAATCCTCTGATTGGAAATAAGGAGGGGATATATGTGGTGGATGCAAGGATCCGGATCGAAAAAAATGATAAATCATGAAGACTTCATGATATAAAATTTTAACGTACCATGTCTCAGTAACTCAAGTCATCTTAACATTTTACTTTTTACCCTATATTTAAATCCTGAAAATTCAGTATAGGCTGGAATTAAAATCGGAATAATATATACATCATTTTATGACTATTAAACAATTATCAATTTTCCTTGAAAACAAATCTGGAAGATTAACCGAAGTCCTTGAAGTACTCGGAAAAGATAAAGTTAACATTATCGCTCTCACCATTGCTGATACATCTGAATTTGGGATTCTAAGGCTGATAGTTTCTAACCCGGATAAGGCATATACATTGCTAAAGTCAAAGGGATTTTCTGTAAACCTGACCGATGTGTTTAGTATCACTACACCTATTGAGGCAGGATCATTTGCTAAAGTACTCAGGATTTTTTCTGATGAGGACATCAGCATTGAATACATGTATGCATTTTCTTTAGATAAAAGAGCGATGATCATATTACGGACAGAAAACACTGAAAAGGCACTTGCCGCTATCCGTAAGCATGAAATAATGCTAGTTAAAGGGAATGATCTGTTTGAATTTTAGGTTTAAGAATTGACATTTCTTTGTTGAATGGTTTAGTTGTGAACCTCCAACAAATTCATCAAACAATATAAGACTTAAACTCTTAAGCCATATAATAATTACTCAATAAAATTAAAAATGATTTGGAATAAGACAAGAGAGTGTATGTCGAGAGAGGAGCGATTGGACCTACAAAATCAAGCACTTATTGAATTAGTGGATAGAGTATACCATAATGTACCCTTCTATAGGGCAAAAATGCATTCCATTGGACTGGTTTCTGAGGATATTAGAGGAATTTCTGATTTAAAGTTCCTTCCTTTTACAACCAAACAGGATCTTCGAGATAATTATCCATTTGGACTTTTTGCAGTTCCAATGTCGCAGATCATACGTCTGCATGCTTCATCAGGAACTACAGGGAAACCCACTGTAGTAGGATATACCAGAAAAGATCTGAACATTTGGTCTGAAGTTGTTGCCCGGACTATGCATTGTGCAGGGATTGGAAACCGGGATATAATTCAGATTGCCTATGGGTATGGATTATTTACAGGTGGATTGGGGATTCATTATGGAAGCGAAAAAATTGGAGCTGTGGTAATACCTGTATCCGGTGGGAATACTAAAAGACAACTTCAGCTTATGGAGGATTTCGGAAGTACTGTGCTTGCCTGTACTCCGTCGTACGCACTTTATCTTGCTGAAGCCATCGAAGAATCTAATATTAAGCTTAAAAATCTTAAACTTAAAGTTGGTATATTCGGAGCTGAACCATGGACTGAAAATATGAGAAAAGAAATTGAAGAAAAGTTAAAAATTAAAGCCATCGACATCTATGGATTAAGTGAAGTGATTGGGCCGGGAGTAGCAAGCGAATGCGAATTTCAGGATGGTCTGCATATTAGCGAAGATCACTTTATCCCTGAAATAATCGATCCTGGAACGCTGGAAGTGTTACCTGAAGGATCCAGCGGGGAACTTGTGTTTACAACGGTTTCAAAAGAGGGATTACCACTGATCCGTTACAGGACAAGAGACCTGACCAGGTTGAATTATTTGGAATGCGAATGTGGACGTACTCTGGTAAGGATGGATAAATGTACTGGACGAAGTGATGATATGCTCATTATTCGTGGTGTTAATCTCTTCCCTTCTCAGGTTGAAAGTGTTTTACTGGAAATAGCTGAAACCAAACCCCATTACAGAATAGTGGTCGACAGAATCAATAACCTCGACATTTTACAGATTGAAGTTGAAGTAGAAGAGAAATTTTTTCTAGACAGGATAAGCCAGTTACAGTCGATTCGCGATAAAATCCAAGCAGCTCTTCAGAGTTACCTTGGATTGAGCGTAGATGTAAGGTTAGTTGAACCAAAAACAATTACCAGAAGTGAAGGGAAATCCATACGGGTAATTGATCATCGCAAGATGGAATAAATCAGGATCAGTTAAAAATTCATTGTTCATATCAAAATGATCTTAAATACATTTAATTTTATTTATTGTTAAATCATCTTACAGGTTCAGGAAATGATTTTATTATTTTTATTCAGATAAGGCTTTATTAATATTGAATACCAATCGCTAAAATGAAACTAACAACAATAGATAATAATCTAGTAAGAAAAATTATCAATTCCAGCGGAATTGAAAAAATTGGAAGCGCTTCAATAAGGGAGTTGGTTAAGATAGTAAATCAGATTGAAGAAAAAATTGGTGAAAAATTTATCCGTATGGAAATGGGGGTTCCTGGTCTCGAACCCTCTGAAATTGGAATTGAGGCTGAAATTAAAGCGCTGAGAAATGGGGTAGCTTCAAAGTACCCAATGATTGAAGGACTGCAGATACTTAAAAATGAAGCATCACGATTTATTAAACTCTTTCTCGATATTGAACTTAAACCTGAGGGGTGTATCCCAAGTGTGGGTTCTATGATGGGAGGAATGGCTTCCTTCCTTGTAGCAAATCGAACTGACAGGAACAAAGAGGGCACTCTCTTCATTGATCCGGGATTTCCCGTCCAAAAACAACAATGCCATGTGCTTGGGCAAGCTTATCAATCCTTCGATGTATATAAATTCAGGGGAAAGAAATTAAAGAACAAACTTGAATCATATCTTAAAGATGGAAAAGTATCCACGATCTTGTATTCCAACCCGAATAATCCTTCCTGGATATGTTTCACGGAAGAAGAGCTCCGGAACATTGGGGAACTGGCAACCCAATATAATATAATCGTCATTGAAGACCTGGCATATTTCGCCATGGATTTCAGGGTAGACATGTCCGTTCCAGGAAATGCCCCTTTCCAGCCAACAGTAGCAAAATTTACCGAAAATTATATTTTACTAATTTCCAGTTCAAAGGCTTTCAGTTATGCCGGACAAAGAATTGGGATACTGGCCATCTCGGATGGTCTTTTTAACAAAAAATATCCTGACCTTAAGAGGTACTATTCATCAGACAATTTCGGGCATTCCATGATTTATGGTGCTCTGTATGCCTTATCAGCAGGTGCAAGCCATTCTGCACAATATGCACTTGCTAGTATTTTTAAAGCAGTTAATGATGGTAGTTATAATTTTGTGAATGATGTTAAGGAATATGGCTTAAAGGCACACATTATGAAACAACTCTTCATAAAATATGGTTTTAAAATTGTCTATGATACAGATTTGAATGTTCCTATTGCTGATGGCTTCTATTTTACATTTTCATACCCGGGTTTTTTGGGTGTGGATCTTGTGGAGGAGTTGCTATATTATGGAATAAGCGCTATATCCCTTGATATTACCGGAAGCGAAAGAAATGAAGGGCTTAGAGCTTGTGTTTCTTTAGTTTCGAGGTCTCAATTTCCAATACTTGAAGAGAGATTAAAACGGTTCCAATCAGATCATCCAGTAAAATAGAATGATTCTTAATAATTATAAATTATTGATAATCAATAAGTAATTATGTATTAAATAAAAATTGGAGTGTATCTGGAAGGAATCATTAGAAGAGTTAAGTTGTTTAGAAATGGATTTATTATTTTTGAAATCAGAAAAATTACTGTCACCAAATACAATTTATAATGGCTAAAGTAAAAGGGGCAATCGTGGTTGACATTGAAAAATGTAAAGGTTGTGAATTGTGCGTGGTGAATTGTCCAACAGATGTTATCAGGTTAACTCGCGAAGTTAATGGGAAGGGATACCATTACGCGTATATGGAGGTACCAGAAGCATGCACAGGATGTGCAAACTGTGCTATAGTTTGTCCTGATGCTGTGATCAGCGTTTACAGGATCAAGGTTTAATTAAGTTACAAAAAGCTATCAATGAAAGATTTACGCTTAATGAAAGGCAATGAAGCGATTGCTGAAGCAGCTATCAGGGCTGGGGCAGATGCATATTTTGGATATCCTATCACACCACAATCCGAAATCCTGGAATATCTCATGTTTGAAAAACCTGAAGAAAGGACAGGAATGGTCGTTCTTCAGGCAGAAAGTGAAATCGCAGCAATCAACATGGTTTTTGGAGCAGCATCCACAGGCAAAAAAGTATTGACCTCATCATCCAGTCCGGGAATAAGTCTCAAACAGGAGGGTATCTCTTATATCGCAGGAGCTGAACTTCCTTGCCTAATCATAAATGTTGTAAGGGGAGGTCCAGGGTTAGGAACCATCCAGCCTTCCCAGGCCGACTATTTTCAGTCAACCAAGGGAGGTGGGCATGGCGATTATCATCTTTTAGTATTAGCCCCTGCATCGGTTCAGGAAATGTCTGATTTCGTAAAACTTGGATTTGATCTAGCCTTTAAGTACAGGAATCCTGTTTTAATTCTCAGTGATGGAGTAATTGGTCAGATGATGGAAAAGGTGGAGCTATTTGAACAACAGGAAAGAAACAAGTATTTTGATCCGGTTTGGACACTTACAGGTAAAACCTTAAATCGCGAAAGAAATATTGCAACTTCTCTTGAACTGGATCCGATGAGGCAGGAAAAACATAATTTAAGATTACAGGCAAAGTACCGTGAAATGGAGAAGGTTGAAGTAAGATACGAAAAAATTGACTGCGATGATGCTGAATACATTATTGTTGCATTTGGGTCAAGTGCACGTATCAGTCAGAAAGCTGTGAAACTTGCCCGTGAGAAGGGAATTAAGGTTGGCCTTTTCCGACCCATTACACTGTTTCCATTCCCCGGAAAAGAACTGTTTTCCCTTGCTGATCATGTTAAAGGGATGCTCTCTGTTGAAATGAATGCAGGGCAGATGGTTGAAGATGTAAAACTTTCGGTAAACGGAAAGATCAAAGTTGAATACTTCGGGCGTTTTGGTGGTATGATACCCACTCCTGATGAAGTAGTGGAAGCTCTTGAGCAAAAAATTGTTAATAGTTAAATATGGATATAAAAGACATTATAAAACCGGAGAATCTTGTGTATAGCAAGACATCTCTTATGACCGATAATATCTTATCCTATTGTCCGGGATGTGGTCATGGTACGATTCACCGCATAGTCATGGAAGTTATTGATGAAATGGGTATTCAATCTGAAGTAATTGGAATAGCTCCAGTCGGATGTTCTGTACTTGCCTATGATTTTATGAACATCGATATGGCACAGGCAGCACATGGCCGGGCCCCAGCAGTAGCAACCGGAATGAAAAGATGCTGGCCAGAAAAATTCATTTTTACATACCAGGGCGACGGAGATTTGGCTGCAATTGGAACAGCAGAAACTATTCACACTTGTAACAGGGGAGAAAATATCACTATTATTTATGTGAATAACGGTATTTATGGTATGACAGGAGGACAGATGGCTCCAACAACACTTCCAGGTATGAAATCCTCCACTTCACCCTATGGCCGTGATGTCGTTACCATGGGAAATCCATTAAAAATCACTGACCTTGTCGCTCAACTTCCTGGTACTTATTATGTTACACGTCAGGCGGTACATAAACCCGGAAATGTAAGAAGAGCCAAAAAGGCTGTACGAATTGCCTTTGAAAATCAAAAGCTTAAAAAGGGAGTATCATTTGTGGAGTTTATCTCAAACTGCAATTCAGGATGGAAAATGACGCCGGTAGATTCAAATATATGGATGGAGGAAAATATGTTTCCATATTATCCACTTGGAGATTTAAAGGTAAACGGTGAAATAGTGAATGCAAAACCAGATAATAAATCCGAAAATGACTGAAGAAATAATCATTGCAGGTTTTGGTGGACAAGGCGTACTTTCTATGGGTAAAATATTGGCATATTCCGGGATAATGCAAAATATGGAGGTTAGTTGGATGCCATCCTATGGACCGGAGATGAGAGGAGGTACTGCAAATGTTACAGTTATAATCAGTGATGAAAGAGTTAGTTCTCCTGTTCTTAATCAGTATGATTCAGCAATTATTTTAAACCAGCAAGCCCTTGATAAGTTTGAATCAAAGGTTAAACCAGGTGGCTTACTTTTATACGACAGCAATGGAATAACGCGTCATCCCGAGCGGAAAGATATTTTTATTTATAGAATTGATGCTGCAGAAGAAGCAACAAAAATGTCTTCTTCCAGGTCGTTTAATATGATTGTTTTGGGTGGATTCCTTGAAATAAAACCTTTAGTAAAATTGGAGAATGTTCTTGAAGGGATTAAAAAATCTCTTCCGGAACGGCATCATCACTTATTGGCAGTTAATGAGCAGGCTCTTCTCAGGGGAAAAGAAATTGTAAATAAAGTTATTAATCCTTAATACGGAATTTAATTTTCAGGAATAAAAAATAATCCGCTGATCAGATTCTGTTTATTGAATACCACTTTCATCTTCAGATTCAGATTTTTAAAATGACATAAAACATAAACGACATCATATTCCTCAATTTTTTCTGTGGTAATTTTTGAATAATTCTGAAAATCACCACATTGCTTAATAAGGTCGTTCCAAACGAATTTTAATTTCTCTTCAGGCAAGGCTAATAGCATATTTTCGTCAAAATGTCTTGCAACTATGTCCATTTTTCCCTGTTCAAAACCTGTAATTACTTCTTTGGCAATCTCAGTGTTGCTTATCACCTGGGAATTCCCATAACAATAAAACCCAGATATCATAAGGATTATGAATAGCTTTTTCATAACTCTTTTGGTTTTAAATTTTTAGTCAAAGAATAACTATTTTTATAAAAATTCATTTTCTCAATATATTCAAATACTTTTTCTGGAAGGAAATACCTAACATCCTTCCCGGCAGAATTAGCTTCCCGGATAAAACTGGATGAAATTTCAATTTTAGGGGCCTTTACATAGCTGATATTAGGGTGCTGATTCAATTCATCCTCATTAAATTCATTCCTGGGATAAATATATCGGTGAAACTTTTTAATAATTTGGTCCGCATTCTTCCATTTGTGAAAACTTTTCAGATTGTCAGCGCCAATAATCAAACTAAAATCGTGATTTGGATTTTTTTCTGTCAGGTAGGTCAGTGTATCGATTGTATATGAGGGTAGGGGCAATCTGGATTCAATATCCGAGACCTTGAAACGCATATCATTTCCAATAGCCAAATGCACCATTTCAAGTCGGTTATTATATGGAAGAAGGCTTTCTTTCCTTTTATGAGGATTGTGAGGGCTGACGATAAACCATATCTGGTCAATCTCTGTAAAACCGAGCATGTATCCGGCAATAGCCATATGGCCGATATGAATGGGATTAAAAGATCCAAAAAATAATCCGACCTTCATCTAATTGTATTTGTTAGGAATTTTTTTACCATTAATTCAGCTAATTCCAGGGTTTCTTCCAATTTATCATTTATAAGAATTATGTCAAATTTCTTGGAAAAACTAATTTCCTCTTTTGCTTTTAGTATACGCATTCTCAAAGAATCTTCATTTTCCGTGGATCTCATCCTTAAACGTTTTTCAATTTCATCAAATGATGGAGTATTCACAAATACTGCTAAAGCATCAGATCCGTATTGTTGTTTAATTTTCAATCCACCCTTGACATCTACGTCAAAAACCACATTTTTCCCGCGATTCAGAATCCTTTCAACTTCTGATCTCAATGTGCCATAATATTGATCTTTATATACTTCCTCCCATTCAAGAAATTCATTATTCTGAATTTTCTTTCGAAATTCCTCCGGTTTCAAAAAATAATAATCCTGTCTATCCTTCTCGTTTGGTCTTTTGCTCCTGCTGGTAACCGAAACAGAAAACTCGAGATTAGGTATAGTTTGCAGAAGATGCTGAACAATAGTAGTTTTACCGGAACCTGAAGGAGCAGAAAATATGATCAGTTTACCTTTCATAGTACATTCAGTATCTGTTCCTTTATCTTTTCCAATTCGTCTTTCATTTGAACCACAAGTTTCTGAATATCGAAATCAAATGCTTTCGATCCCAAGGTATTTATTTCCCTACCCATTTCCTGGGAAATAAATCCTAACTTTTTCCCAACCGACACTTCGTTTTGCAAAGTTTCTAGAAAATATTCAAGATGATTCTGAAGACGAGACTTTTCTTCTGAAATATCAAGCTTCTCAACGTAAAATATCAATTCCTGTTCAAGTCGACTATTATCGACTTCAATATTTGATCCTAAGTCCTGAATCTGTGTTAGAAATTTTTTTCTTAGAAGTTCGATACGCGACTTTTCAAATTTATTTATTTCAGAAAGGAGATGAGAAATATTATTGGTATGCGAGATAATATCAGCCTCAAGAGATTTACCCTCATGAATCCTGAACCGATCAACATCCTCGATGGCTGCCAGGAAGGTTTGCTTAATATATTCCCACTCTGTCTCATCCGCGCTGCCCTTGTCAACTTTGAGAGTATCTGGTAAACGCATAATAATATCCAGGAAATTTTCTTTACCGCTCAGATTTAAATCACTGCTTAGCTGTTTTAATTGTAAATAGTAGGCTTTAGCTTTATCTGTATTTATTGAACCAGGGGCAATACCTTCATGTAATTCATAAAACAAATTAATGTCTATTTTTCCCCTTACTAATCTGTCATGAATTAGCTGTCTTATTTCCAGCTCTTTATCTTTATACAGATATGGAATTTTAATATTTATATCCGCATTCTTCGAATTTAAGGATTTAATTTCTACTGTAATTTTTTTATCGGAAACAGAAATTTCTGCTTTCCCATATCCTGTCATTGATTTTAACATAAAGTAAGAATAAGTGCTGTGTGAATAAATACAAAGTTAATATTTATGTGATATTTGAATTGGAAAAGTAATATTTACTATCAACTTAAAAAATTCATCCAAGATTCTTGTGTTACCTGGTGTCTAATCAATTTAATTATTTTGCAATAAGGATAATTTCAGATCTAGGATTTCGGGTTATTTTACCAGATACTGTAAAATTGTACTTTACTTGAGTTTTTCTTCTATCATATTTTTTACTCATTGGAATGTCAAATCTGCAACCATTAATCCTTAATCCGCAATCAGCAGTCCGCAATAATAAATTACCGCATTGTTTCTCATACTTTAAAGCATGATACATCAACATTGAGTTGATATAACCCGGGTGATCTGGATGATTCAAAAGCCATATATTAATTCTGTGCATCTTATGGATAGGAATAAATCATTGAAATAGCTCAGGCTATTCAGCAATGACAGGAATGATAGACTTTTTCTTCCATCTACCGGTTTTATAATAAAAGTAAGATAAAACCATACCCGTAGTCCACCCTATTGGAACGGCCCACCAGATGCCAATTTCGCCAAACTTTTCGGATAAGATAAAGGCAGTAGGTATTCTTATGATCCATAATGAAAATAATGAAATGAACATTGGTATCAGGGTATCACCGGCACCTCTCATAAAACCGTTAAAAGTAAACATAGTTGTAAAAACCAGGTAGAAAGATGTAACAATTGTAAGGTATTCACTACCAATACGAATTACTTCGGTTTCATTAGTAAAAAAATGGATAAGGTGTGATCTGAATCCAATAATGAAAATCATCATAACTCCCGAAACACCCCATGACATTAATAAAGTCATTAATAATCCTCGTTTAACACGACTTGGCTTTCCTGCCCCAAGGTTTTGTCCAACGAAGGTTGCAAGTGACTGAGAAAAGACCATAGCTGCTGTTGCTGCAATTGAATCAATTCTACCAGCGGCTGAAAAACCTGCCACTACGTCAGTTCCGAAGGTATTTACAATACTGAATAGGGCCATCATTCCAAGTGCAACAAATGTTTGTTGTAATCCTGTAGGTAAGCCGATTTTCAGGCTTTTTTGGAAGATATCCCAATCGAATGACCACTGTCTAAAATTAAATGATATAATTGGATGGGTTTTGTGAAGATATATCATGGCAATTACCAAAGCTCCTCCCTGCGATATCAGAGTCGCGTAGGCTGCTCCGGCAATTCCCCATTTTAAAACAATGACAAAAATTAAATCGAGGATGATATTAGTAACTGTCGAAAAAATAAGAAAGTAAAGCGGAGTTTTTGAATCACCAAGCCCCCTAAGAATGGCAGAAGTACCATTATAACCGAAAAACAGGATGATTCCTGAAATATATATACTTAGGTATGTTTTTGCCTGGGGTAATAATTCAGATGGAAGTTTAGTTATTCGGAAGATAGGATCAATAATGAATAGCCCAAAAGTAGTGAGCACAATAGAAGCAACAAACATAAAGATATATAGTGTTTCGATAGATTTTTTAACCCTGTTCATATCTTTTGCTCCGAAATATTGAGAAATTACAATCATCCCCCCGGATGAAATACCAATAAGCAAGGCGATCATGGTGAAAATTACCGGGAAAGAGGCTCCCACAGCAGCTAGTGCTTCTTTACCTAAAAATTTCCCAACAATAGCACTATCAACCATGGTGTATAGCTGTTGGAAAAGGTTTCCAAGAAGCATGGGTAAAGCAAATAAAAGAATTAATTTACCTTCTTTACCTGTAGTAAGATCCTTCATTTATAAACAAAAAAGGAAAAATGTAAAAGTGGTGATTTAATTTTTTACGTCAAAATGACTGCAATACGTTGAAATAAAATGCACTTAAAAAAATTAATACTTATTATGTTTAATAATAATAAAGAAGGCGCACAACTTAATTAAATTTTAGTATCTCCCTCTCCAACTCGAATGTAATAGGACTAATTATAAATAGGAAGTATAGAAACAGTTATAAAAGCTTGATGATTAAAATACATTTACCAGATTTGCAAATTATAAGTTTGTAATTGGTGCTGTAAGCATACGTTGTGGGAGAATGAATTCCTTGGCAACAGATGGCGGGTGGGCTAAAAATCTATGATCCAATACATGAAATTTCAAATCTCTATTTAAATATTTGCCTTAACGAGAAGGTAAGGTTCCACTTTTAAGATTTTCTATATACAATTTATAATACTTTGCATATATCTCCTCCTTTAAAGCTGAGGCTTTATTCAATCTGGCTTCATAATCTGACTTAGATTCTGATTTTTCCTTAGGAAGAAATTCTTTTCTCGCTTCCATTTCACTTGAAATCTGAGGACTATAATAATAATTCACAAATATTTCAGGGGAGAAACTCCAAATCTTAATAGTTTTATCATTAGATGCACTGGCAAATGTTTTGCCATCAGGGTTGAATGCAAGATCCAGAACGGCATCTTTATGATCTATAAATGTATACAGGATTTTACCAGTTGGAATTTCCCAGAGCCTGATTGAGTGATCAAATGAACAACTTAATAAATGCTGGCCGTCAGGTGAAAATTCAACATCAAGGATATGGCTGGAATGTCCTTTAAGTATTTGAAGCAAATTCCCGTCCTGAAGATTAAAGATCCTTATGGTTTTATCTTTAGATCCACTGGCAAGCATTGTCCCATCAGGATTAAAATCAAGACAATAAATATCCTCAGACTGACCGTTTAATTTCTGTTCAACCTGCCGGGTTGCAAGATCCCAGATCCATATCTCATGGTTTCCCGAAGCGCTGGCTATTTTCGTTCCCTTACGGTTAAAGCAAACCGTCATTACCACATCCGAATGTCCGCGCATGTCTTCAGCTTTTTCTCCCGTAACGACGTTCATTAGTTTAAAGGTCTTGTTAAAAGCACCGGTAACGATATATTTACCTGTACTATCCAGGTCAGCTGACCAGATTGTAGTTGTATGATCACTGAAGGATTTAATTTCTTTTCCATCGGGTGTCCATATTTTAACAGTATTATCCCCGGCTGTCATTACAAACTTCCCTGAATTAGACATCTCAATTGCCTGGATACCTTTCCAATGCCCGCTGTAATTAGCTGTATAATTTTCATCTTCAATCCTGATCAACCTGCCATTGCCATCATTATACCCGGCTAGTATAAATAATCCGTCCGGACTGTATGAAACAGATAATACTGGGCTGTTTACCCTGTTAAAGGTATGCAGGAGATATGGATCCTTTTGTACATTCGGGAAAGAAAATCCTGTAAGGATTGATAGAAGGAGAAATATATGTTTCATACCTGTAGGTTTAATTTTTAATGTAGGTATTTCATAAACTAATAAATTCTTAAATTTGACGGATGTATTAAAATTGGATGAATGTTTATATATGCAAAATATATTTTTTTATTTTATATTTCTGATGAGTAATGTATTCAATCCTTATGAATCAGAGAACTTTTCGACTAAAATTTATTGATTTCATTGATCGGCAAACTATTCATTTTAATAATTGATTATAAATGATGAAATTTTCTTCGTCGAATATAGCAAAGATAATCTCCTCAATATCAAGATGGTTAGCCGAGAAATCTTTTACTGTATTGATGGCTACCAGGGCAGCATCTTTTTTTGGATAGCCATATATTCCTGTACTGATATTTGGAAATGCAATACTTCTTAAATTTTTTTTAGAAGCCAGGGAAAGAGAATTTATATAACATTGCTGCAGAAGTTCAGGTTCTCCTTTTTCCCCACCATGCCATACAGGACCAACGGTATGAATTACATATTTAGAAGGCAGGTTATATCCTTTTGTAATTTTAGCTTCCCCGGTCCTACAGCCATTTAAAAGTCTGCATTCTTTCAGTAGTTCAGGCCCTGCAGCTCGGTGAATAGCTCCATCCACACCCCCTCCACCAAGAAGGCTGCTATTTGCTGCATTGACAATGGCATCGACCTTTAGAGTTGTGATATCACCCTTAAAAAGCTTAATATGGTTCATATCAGGATCGTATATGAGCTCCTAATTCTTCTTCCAGCTGGCTGGAAATTTTATTCATTATTTTATCAATTTCCTTATCTGTGAGAGTTTTAGAATCATCCCTTAAGGTAAAACTAACAGCATATGACTTACTACCTTTTTCTATCTTTTCCCCTTCGTATACATCGAATAGAACAATTCCCTTAAGAAGTTTTTTTTCTGCTTTCAGGGAGACATTTTTAACCTGCTCAAATGTAACAGTCTTTTCGAGGATCATGCTTAAATCTCTTTTTACTTCCGGATATCTTGGGAGTTCGGTGAAACTCGTCTTATGGTTTGGGATTTCCTTTAGGATTATTGTCCACCTGAACTCAGCATAAAAAACTTCATTTTTGATATCAAAACTTCTAATTAGTTTTTTTTCTACTTTACCAAAACTGACCAGGGGCTTACCTTTGCTAAAATAATCCAGTCCTTCTGAAATATTTGGATTTATTGTTGACTTTACAACGATATCATCCATCTTAAATCCAAGTCTATTCAGGACAAGCTCAGTATAAGCTTTTAACAAATAAAAATTGGTCAATCCAGCAGGAGTATTCCAGTTTTCATCATTTTTCTTCCCGGAAAGAAGGAGGGCAAGTCTTTCTTCTTCGAAATATTTATCAAGAGGATTTTTAATTTCTTTTCTGAGTTTAAGGTATATATTCCCGAATTCATAAAAACGGAGATTGAAATTTTTATGATTTTCATTCATTAAAACAGCTTCGAGTCCACCAAAAAGTAATGTCTGACGAAGGCAATTGAGATCTGAACTCAAAGGATTATAAATTCTTACCAGTGTTTCATTTTCATTGTTTTCAGACTCATAATATTTAGACCTGGTAAGTGAGTTGGACATAATTTCAAGAAATCCATTACTACTGAGCATATCAGAAATGATATTTCCTATATTTTCTTTATCCGGTTTATCAGTATGTGAGATAGAAGCATGAAGAGTATTGCTCATTTCAATATTATTATAACCAAATATCCTGGCAATTTCTTCAATCACATCGGCTTCACGCTTAACATCGACCCTGTAAGTAGGTATCTCTAAGGAAAGACCAGATTCTTGAGTTGAAATTACTTTTATATCAAGGCTTTGAAGAATTGATTTTACTCTATCTCTTTCTATTTTCTGTCCGATCAATCGGTCAAGATTTCTGTAAGTAAGATTGACCTTGAAATCCTCAACTTTTACGGGATAAACATCGATGATATCCGAAGAAATTTCTCCACCTGCAAGTTCCTTGATCAAAATGGCTGCTCTCTTAAGAGCATCAATTGTGAAGTTGGGATCAGACCCGCGTTCAAAGCGGAAAGACGAATCTGTATAAAGGAGATGTCTCTTCGATGTTTTCCTTATATAATGAGGATTAAAACAAGCACTTTCAAGAAAAATATTTTTAGTTTCATTCTTAACCCCTGAATTGTATCCACCAAAAATTCCCGCAATAGCCATTCCTTCCTCAATATTGCAAATCATCAGGTCTTCATCTGAAAGTTCCAAGTCCTGGCCGTCAAGAGCTATAAACCTGGTTCCCTGAGGAATAGTCCTGACAATAACCTTTTTACCGGTAATTTTATCAGCATCGAAAGCATGTAAAGGTTGGCCTGATTCATATAACACATAATTAGTAATATCCACGATAATATTAATGGGATTAAGACCAACAGCTTTAAGTTTATTTTTCAACCAATCGGGAGATTCTTTTACAATTATTCCGGAAATAGTTAATCCACTGTATCTGATGCATCCACTCTTATCCGAAATCTCCACAGGTATTATAGAATTTCTAGTGTCGACTTTAAATGAATCAATGGAGGGCTTTTTAATGTTAATATACTGATATTTTGATAAATAAGCTGCAAGATCGCGAGCGACTCCGTAGTGTGAGGCTGCATCAATCCGGTTTGGGGTCAGTCCTATCTCAAATACGACATCTGTAATGACATTAAAATACTCATGTGCAGGACTCCCTGGTACTGCTGATGAATCTAAAACCATGATCCCTTCATGAGATGGACCCAGCCCAAGTTCATCTTCGGCACAAATCATTCCTTCAGATAATTCACCCCGAATCCTGGTTTTTATGATCGGAATACTTTCTGAGCCTTTAAAAATGGTTGAGCCAATCGTAGCCACCGGAACTTTCTGCCCGATTGCAACATTCGGTGCTCCACATATGATTTGAACCGGCTCCCTATCTCCAAGATCCACTGTAGTAATAATTAGTTTATCTGCATTTGGATGCTTTTTATATGTTAAAACTTCACCAATAATGATCCCTTTCATCCCTCCTTTAATGCTTTCATAGGGATCAATAGATTCAACTTCAAGACCAATACTGGTAAGTATTTCCGCAGTTTCCTCCACAGATGGGATTGGGTTTATATAGTCTTTCAGCCAGTTATACGAAATTTTCATGAAATATATTCTTTAATAAGTTCTCAAAAATAGCAAATAAACAACAATTCTGATAACACTATTTTTTAGACATAGGATAATGGTTTAATTTCTTTATTTTATTTAGTTTCATGGTTATTATTCATTTATATATGAAATTACAATAAATTTATGATCGTTTCTGAACATATAATAAATAGTATCGTTTCTTCATTTTTATTAATATTTTTGTACTTCAAATTAAATAACCTAAACGAATAAAATTGTCAGAAGAGAGATTAATACTTGTTGCAAACGATGATGGGGTGAATGCAAAAGGGCTGTTAAGCCTTGTAGATGTGGCAGCTAAATTTGGACATGTTGTAGTTGCTGCACCAGCAGAAGCTATGTCCGGGATGTCCCATGCCATTACCATAAAAACCCCACTCAGGGCTAAAAAAGTATATACCGGAGATGGTATTGATATATTCAGCTGCTATGGGACTCCCGTTGATTGTGTAAAACTGGCGCTTAACCAGCTTCTTCCCCGTAGACCGGATTTGCTTTTAGCGGGAATAAATCATGGATCCAATTCATCCTCCAGTATCGTTTATTCAGGAACCATGGCAGTGGCAATGGAAGGTTGTATAAACCAGATTCCTTCTGCTGGATTCTCGCTGCTTGATTATGATCCTGATGCTGATTTTTCTGTAGCTTCAAAAATTGCCTTTAAAGTGATATCAAATATTATTGAAAAAGGACTTCCCGATGGAGTCTGTCTCAATATTAATATTCCATCGGTTTCAATGGGAGAATTAAAGGGAGTAAAAATCTGTCGACAGACAAAAGGTATGTGGAAAGAAGAATTCGTAAAAAGAATAGATCCGCATAATGGTGAATATTATTGGCTGACAGGAACCTATTTTAATCAGGAAGAGGACTCTGATGACACTGATGAATATGCATTAAAGAAGGGATTTGTATCCATTGTTCCAATTCAGGTTGATCTTACTGCATATGGAGCACTCAACCATTTTAATAACTGGAATTTGAACTCATTATGAAGAAATTGAAGTTTAATGCTGTTTATATTGGATTGATTATAGGATTACTTGTAACTTTTGTCACTCTATTATGTTTTTATTTCTTCAGGAATGTTGAAGATTCATTCATTACATACCTTAGAGTTTCTTATGAATATGCTATTCTTCCAAAATTAATAAGCCTGGCTGCAATTTCCAATGCATTACTTTTTTTTATTTTTATCTGGACTAACAGGTTAAGAAGTGCCAGAGGGGTAATTTTTTCATTATTGATCTGCTGTATATGTGTATTAATCATTAAAATTATTTCCTGATGAAGTATTACCTGGTAGCAGGAGAAGCCTCGGGAGACCTTCATGGTTCGAACCTCATGAAAGCACTCAGGACAAAAGATCCGGATGCTGAATTCCGGTTTTATGGGGGTGAGCTAATGAAAGCCATGGGAGGTACATTGGTGAAGCACTATAAGGGGATGGCATTTATGGGTATTACCGATGTCATAAAAAATATTCGTACCATATCACAAAATTTAAAAACCTGTCGGAAAGATATCCTTGAATTTAAACCTGATGCACTTATTCTTATTGATTATCCTGGATTTAACCTGCGGATTGCGGCCCATGCACATACCGAAGGTATCAAAACTTTTTATTATATCTCGCCAAAAGTATGGGCGTCGAGGGAAACACGCATAGAAAAAATCCGAAAATATGTAGACAAGTTGTTCGTGATTTTTCCCTTTGAACAAGCATATTACAAACAAAAAGGGATAGAAGTTGAATACACCGGTAATCCGCTCATGGATTCATTTGCAGAATTCCAGCAAAAGAATATAAATCCAGATCTAATAAGGAGTGAAATAACTGTACCCGGTAAACCTGTTATTGCCCTTCTTAGTGGGAGTAGAAAATATGAAGTAAGCCGCTGTCTTCCTGAAATGGTGAAGATAACGTCGTTTTTTCCACAGTTTCAGTTTGTGGTTGCCGGAGTCCCATCCGTTGATCCGACTATATACCAGAAAATTCTAAGTGGGACAGATATTAAAATTGTATTCAACCGAACATACGAACTTTTAAACATCTCAATTGCAGCGGTAGTAACGTCTGGCACTGCTACTCTTGAAACAGCACTCTTCAGGGTTCCACAGGTTGTGATTTATAAAATCGGCCAGTTCACGTACATACTTGGTAAATTAATTGTTCATGTCAATTTTTTTTCCCTCGTAAATATTATTGCAGGCAGGGAAGTTGTGAAAGAATTGCTGCAATACAATCTGGCCGATGATATTAAAAAGGAACTTGGAATCATTCTAAATAATAAAGATTACCGGGATAAAATGCTGGCAGATTATGATGAAATAATTTTAAAATTGGGTAAGGAAGGTAGTTCACTTAGAACAGCTGAAAGAATATGCGAAATGATAAAATAGTACTTTTTGCCATTTTCCTTTTTTTAGGAATTCTCTCGTTACATTCTTCAACGAAGGCTCAGGACATTCGTATTGGTCTTTTTGAAAACAGACTGGTCAATACTTTCACTATACATTGCATCAAAGGGCAGTATAATGTTAGTACCCCTGATAATAATGTTTTAAAGATGCAACCCGGATCATTATTGTACGTTACCCTTATTAATGATCTAATATCCGTTCATGATGGGAACATAAATTATGGTTCATATACTTCTCTGTGTTTCGATGACATCTATAAAAATGGAGAATTTCGAATTAAACTTGTTAATCCTGCCGATGATTCCAGGAATTATGAAGGAAACCTGGAAGCAAAATCAGGAAATGCCGTGATTCAGTTGATTAACGAACTACCCCTGGATAATTATATTGCAGGTGTATTGGAAACAGAAGCTGGCCCCTCTTCACTTCCAGAATATTACAAAGCTCAGGCAATAATCTGCAGAACTTATGCATTGAAATACTGGAATAAACATGAAAATCAATTTTTTAATTTGTGCGATGGATTACATTGCCAGGCTTATGATGGTATGAATGACGAAAACAAACAGATATTTGAAGCAGTGCTTGCAACCCATAATCTTGTCATGAATGATAAGAATTACAGACTTATTAATGCATCGTTTCATGCCAATAGCGGAGGAGAGACACAGCGTGCATCAGATATTTGGAATGGAGGTGAAGATTATCTTCAATCGGTGCTGGATCCATTCTCTAAAGGTCAGAAAAATTCTGAATGGACTGGGAAAATAGCCCTTTCAGATTGGCGAAATTATATTCTTTCCAAAATGGCAGGGGATACATCCAATATACCAAATGAGTCGCTCTTGATTAGGCAGGAACACAGGAAGAAATATTTTATCTTGAAAAAGGATTCAATTCTTATCACAGATATAAGAAAAGATCAGGGTTTACGTTCTACATTTTTTACCATGAATTTAAAAGGAGATAGCATTGTAATCTCAGGAAAAGGTTACGGACATGGTGTGGGGGTTAGTCAGGAAGGTGCCATGGAAATGGCAAGGCAGGGCTATTCTTTTTCTGATATTTTGAGATTTTATTACTATAATATCAACATATCCGATCTTTCTGATCTTCCTGATATTGAACTTCCGGAACCTTTCAGATAAGTTACATTAAGAAAGGTTTTAGTCTAATTTACTAATGATGGTATAGGTTATGTGGACGATTTTTAAAAAAGAACTTAGGGGATTTTTCAGTTCTCTGACCGGCTATGTGGTGATCATTGTATTTCTTTTGTTGAACTCATTGTTTATTTGGGTTTTTAAGGGAGAAATGAATGTTCTTGATAATTCATATGCCAGTCTTGATACTCTTTTTACATTAGGACCCTGGGTATTTCTATTTCTGGTTCCTGCCATTACAATGCGAATGTTTGCTGAAGAGAAAAGATCGGGGACACTCGAATTACTTATTACAAGACCTGTGAGTGAAATGAAAATTGTAACAGCAAAATTTCTGGCTGCATGGTCTCTTGTGATTCTGGCACTCGTCCCAACACTGATTTTTTTTGGTTCAGTTTACTTGCTTGGAAGCCCACCTGGCAATATTGATTCCGGAGGAACATGGGGCTCATATATAGGACTTTTATTTTTGGGAGGAATTTATGCAGGGATAGGAATTTTTTCTTCTTCACTGTCAGAAAATCAGATTGTTGCTTTTATTGGTGCTGTTTTATTCTCTTTTCTGTTTTATCTTGGATTCAATTTTATTAGCACCTTCAGCCACTCTGGTGAAATAGTGAATCTGATTGAGAAATTAGGAATAGATTATCATTTTCAATCCATTTCCCGGGGAGTGGTGGATAGCCGTGATTTAATATATTTTATAAGCATTATTGCACTTTGCCTCTATTCCACGAAAACAATATTGCAAAACAGAAAGTGGTAAACAAGTAATATGATTAAAGGTAATATCCGAAGAAAGAAGTATGCAGGTTTGATTCTTATCATTGTAATTATAAGCCTGTTAAATTATCTGGGAGGTATGTATTTTTTTCGTATTGATCTCACCAGTGAGAAAAGATTTTCATTAAATCCAACAAGTCGTAAAATATTATCTGAATTATCTGATGTTGTCTATGTCAGAGTTTTTCTTGAAGGAGATCTTCCTTCTGACTTGATAAGGTTCAGCCAGGCGATTAAGGAAACCTTGATTAACTTCAGGGCTTATGCCGGAAAAAACCTTGAATATGAATTTGTAAATATCTACTCTGAATCTGACATCCAAATCAGAAATAAATTAATGAATTCCTTGGTAGAAAAAGGATTAAAGGTGACTGACATAAGAATTCGCGATGATCAGGGAGGTTTTACGACAAAATTGATTTTTCCCGGAGCTCTTATAAGTTATAAAGGAACAGAATTTCCAGTGAATCTTTTAAAAAATAATCCAGGATTACCTTATCAGGTAAATCTTAATAACTCTGTTCAATCCCTGGAATACGAATTTATCCGGGCTATTAAGAGTCTTACCAATGAAAAATTGGAAAAAATTGCTTTTATTGAAGGACATAAGGAACTGGATGAATTGCAGGTCAATGACATAAGTTCTGAACTCAGTTTATTTTTTCAGGTCGACCGAGGAACTATACAAGGAAATCTCACTAATCTTCTTAATTATAAGGCACTTATTATTGCACAACCACTTGAAAAATATAATGAAAGAGACAAATTTGTCCTTGATCAATATATTATGAGGGGAGGTAAAATTCTTTTTTTTCTTGATCCTGTCCAGACATTTACTGACAGTCTTAAAACAGGAAGGACTTTTACTGAATTTCAGGATGTTAATCTTTATGATCTTCTGTTCAAATATGGTATCAGGATTAGTTATAATCTTGTAAAAGATATTCAATGCAATTATATTAAAGTTGAAAGCTCGTTAAATGGAGATAACAAAAAAATCTCATATTTACCTTGGGTTTACTACCCATTGCTTACTGCTTCTCCTGATAATAAGCTAACCCGGGGTCTGAATTATATCAAAACAGAATTCCTCAGTGTAATTGACACTACATCATCTGCTATCCCGGGATTGAAACGATCCATTCTTCTTACTACATCAGATACCTGTGCTATGATTGAGAATCCCGGATATATTTCTATGTCTGAAATTAGTGATCGTCCTGACATAAGACAATTCAATAAATCGAAATTACCGGTTGCAGTGTTGGTTCAGGGTATTTTCCCATCCTTCTATAAAAATTATGGGATTCCGGAAGGAGTAACTCCAAAAAATATTGAAATTCTTTCTGAATCAAAAAATACTATGATTTTTGTCGCCGGTGATGGAGATATGATATGCAATGAAGTGCAACTTACTTCTCAAGGACCTGTCCCTTATCCTTTGGGCTATGATAAGGACACACGACAGACTTTTGGAAATAAAGAATTTATAATGAATGTGATCAATTACATGACCGATGATGAGGATTTAATCTCTCTTAGATCAAAGGAATTTAAGCTCAGACTTCTGGATAGAACTAAGATACGGACAACCAGGTCAAAAATTAAATGGCAGCTTATGAATACTTTTTTACCAATTGTGCTGGTTATATTCTTCGGACTTATTTTTCAATTTATCAGAAAAAGGAAATATAGCAAATAAGCTATTGTTATTCAACTAGTTGTATATTTTTTTAAATCTTAGTAATTGTAAATAACAGATATATGTTTCATTTAATTTGAATTCAAATAGGTGATATTTGATTGATTAAAAAATGGGCAAGACAACTATATATACAATACTGGTTGCTTTGGGATTTTTGATCATTATCTTCCTGATTTTAAATCCTGGTAATTTCCTGAAAGTTGGACAATCCGGTATCCAGATAAGTGATACAACTTCAGTGAGCCGGATTGAGATTTATGGAAGGGATACAATTTTTCTCGTCCGTAAAGTTCCAGGGCAATGGATTTTAAACGGGAAGTATAAAGCAAATTTAATTAGTGTACATAATTTTCTTTTTTGTTTTCAAAAAATGACCATAAGAGGAATTTCAAAAAATTTGGAATTAAATGACCACGATACAAGTAGTGTAAGAATAAAGATCTTTGCCGGAAAGAGAAAATATTTTTTTCGCTTTTATCCTGCAAATGGAAATAATCTTCTTCATCGAGAAGGTTCAAAGAAAATATATTCTGTTGAGCTAAGTGGTGCTGATGCAGATAAGCTTTCTAAAGTATTTTCTGATAATCCTGATAATTGGAGAGACAGAACAATTATTGATTTGTTACCTGATGAAATATTTATGGTCAAAGTTCTACATCCACATTCTTTAAATGAGGATTTTGTGATTAGGATGGAAAATAAAATTCCTTTACTATTTGAGTCTGATGGAAAAACCCGAATACCTGATCAAATTGTTGATCACGAAAAATTATTAATGTATGTAAGCTATTTTATTAATATTTTTTATGATTACAGTATTCAGGACGATCTTCCGGCAGGATATTCCTTTGCAGAATCTCCTGATTATATTATAACAATAATTCCTGTATCAGCTGATTCAGTGAAAATGGCTGTTTTCAAATTTTTCAAAGATAATAAAGTAGATATTTTTAAGGCAGGGATAAAACTTAATGATAATCCTCAAATACTTGTTACCAGATATATTGCCATTGATCTCATATTAAGGAAAAAATCAGATTTTTTCAAACGATAGCCAGGGAATTATTACATACAATTCTCATTACCCGGATTGTCCTTTTTTATACATTCACAATTCATCATGTATTTTATGAATGAATCGTTAACTTCAAAAAATGAGAAATTGAATAAGTTCCCGAAAATAATATATAATCGCTAAGGTAAATCTCTATTCTTTTTTCCTATTTTCGCCCCTTTAATTTGTCTAACAATCTTTTTAATTCTACTAATGCTGTTTAGAGTATTAATATTGTTTGTTTTAATTTCAGCTGCTCTTGCCTGTTCAGATGTTGAAAAGTACGGACAATGGCGGGGCCCAAATCGGGATGGTAAATATAGTGAAACAGGACTCCTTAATGTATGGCCTGAAAATGGCCCCCGTTTATTATGGTCTTTTGAGGGTTTAGGTTACGGACATGGGAATGTTGGGTTTGGTAAAGATAAAATCTATATCCTTGGTATGCCAGACTCACTTGGTATTTTATATGCTTTTAACTATTCAGGAAAATTACTCTGGAAGAAGGAATATGGGCAGGAATGGACTCAAAATTATAGTGGACCAAGATCAACTCCAATGATAATTAAAGACATGGTATATTTTGAAAGTGGGCATGGTGTAGTTTATTGTTATGACATGAATAATGGCAAGAAAATATGGTCTGTCAATTTATTTAAAAATTTTGATGCACAAAAAACTGAATGGGGAATGGCAGAGTCATTACTGATTGATGGTGACAGACTTTTTTGCACACCGGGAGGAAAGAACAATAACATAGTGGCGTTGAACCGTTTTACAGGGGAACCCATTTGGTCCAGTCCCGGAAATCATCAACCCTCAGCTTATTGCTCGCCAATTCTTGTAAAGCATAAT